>JAKLIC010000052.1 GCA_022709825.1 Bacteroidota bacterium
CAAGATACTGAAATTCAGTATCTTGACCAATATCTAATCAATTTATTTTTCTTCAAATAATTACACCCAACGGGTTATTTTAATTAAATTTTTCATTTTCAATTGGTTATAAATTAATTGATAAATTTTGTTATTTATAACTTGTCTAAATAAAAATAGTTATTATTTTTGCAATGTAGATTAATTCTAAATAACAAAAATGAAAACTATTTTCTCTTTTATTTTTCTTTCTTTTTCACTTACCACTTTTTCGCAAACAACAGAGAATGTTGAAGATCTAGCTCTAAATGATTCTGTTCGAAAATTAGATGGTGTAACACTTTTTGGCGATGCGGTTGTCGGAAGTAAATTCAAAGCCAAAAACGTTGCCGGTTCTACCTATTTCATTTCTCCGGAAGAATTGAAACTATTTCATTACAATGATATCAACAGAATTTTACGAACAGTTCCCGGCGTAAATATTGTAGAAGAAGAAGGTTTCGGACTTCGTCCAAGTATTGGTTTGCGTGGAACCAGTCCGTCACGAAGCTCAAAAATCACTTTAATGGAAGACGGAATTTTAATTGCACCTGCTCCTTATTCAGCTCCTGCGGCATATTATTTTCCAACCGTAAACCGTATTCAGAGTTTTGAAATTTTAAAAGGCGGAAGCCAAATTCAATATGGTCCTAATACAACCGGTGGAGCCATTAACATGGTTTCCAATCAAATTCCGTCGCAATTTTCAGGAAGAGTTGTGGCAAGTATGGGCAATTATGATACTCGAAATACTTATGTGAACTTAGGTGACAATTTTGATAACTTTGGTTATTTGGTAGAATACAACAATCGAAATTCTGACGGATTTAAAACAATAGACTTTAGTAATAAAAATACCGGATTCGATGGAAATGATTATGTTGGAAAATTCAGAATCAACACCAATGCAGCTGCGAAAATTTTTCAATCACTTACTCTAAAAGCTCAATTATCAGAAGAATCATCCAATGAAACATATCTTGGTTTAACCGATGCCGATTTTGATTCGAATCCTTACAGAAGATATTTAGGCTCTGAAGCAGATAATATTGACACGAAACACGAACAAATCATGTTGACGCATCTTTTGATTCCGTCCGATAATTTCACGCTAACTACAAAAGCATACAACAATACATTTTCGAGAAATTGGTACAAACTAGACAATGTTCGAATTAACGGAACCAATTACGCTTTAAGTGATATACTAGAAGACCCTATAACCAATCAAATCGGCTACGATGCAATTACCGGAACAACTGATTCGCCTGACAATGCTTTACGTGTAAAAGCAAACAACAGAAGTTACGGTTCCAAAGGAATTCAAACTGTTGCTAACCTAAAATTTGCTTCAGAAAAGTTCAAACATGATTTAGATTTTGGTGTTCGCTACCATGAAGATTACGAAGATCGTTTTCAATGGGTGGATGGTTTTGCGATTCAAAACAAAGCCTTGTTTAGAACTTCTGCCGGAACTCCCGGAACCGATGCTAATCGAATTTTGGAAGCACAAGCAGTTGCCGCTCATGTACTTTATAATTTTACCTATAATAAGTTAGTGCTTTCACCGGGTTTGCGTTACGAAAATATTTTATCCACTAGTTTAAATTATGGAAATGCCGATGTCGACAGAACTGGAGCAAATTTGGTTAAAATAAATAACCGCGTTGATGTTTTCATTCCTGGAATGGGTGCACTTTACAAATTCAATGATAATTATACCGGTTTTGCAAGTTTACACAAAGGATTTTCGCCTCCGGGAGCTGTTGAAGGTGCAGATGTTGAAAACAGTATCAACTACGAAGCTGGATTTCGTTTCACTAAAAAGGCACTTTCAGGAGAAATAATAGGTTTTTACAATGACTTCAGCAACTTGCAAGGTGCAGACACGAATGCTTCAGGGGGAACCGGAACCGGCGATTTGTTCAATGCAGGAAAAGCAGAAGTAAATGGTGTAGAAGTTTTAGTTTCTTACAACATTTTAAATAATGAAAACAGTAAATTAAAATTGCCAATCACAGCCACTTATACTTTTACAAATACTGAATTAAAAAGCAATTTTGCAAGTGGAACTGAAGCTTGGGGTGAAATTGAAGTTGGTGACGAAATTCCATACATTCCAAAAAATCTATTTGCAATTGTGGCTGGATTGGAATACCAAAAATTTACTATTTCGCTAAGCGGAAAATATACTGACGAATTTAGAACCGTTGCCGGTCAAGGACCCATACCTGCGAATCAATTAATCAAAAGTAATTTTATAGTAGATGCTTCTGCCAAATACTTTTTAACGGAAAAAATAAGTTTAATGACCAATTTGGTGAATATTTTAGATAAAGAATATGCTGTTTCAAGAGTTCCATCCGGTTTACGTCCCGGTATGCCGTTTGGAATCAATTTCGGAATAACTGCACAATTTTAAATTTGGTTTTCATGTTTGTTTAAGAGAGTTCTTTAGTTTCTAATGGACTCTTTTTATATCTTTACCCTATGGATTTTCAAGAAATAATTGCTTTTGTACTTTTAGGAATTGCTTTGGTCTTTCTTTACAATAGATTTTTCGGAAAAAAGAAAACTAAAAAAAATTGTGGTTCAGATGATTGTGGTTGTCATTAACCCAAAGCCACATCAAGTGTCATCATTACCACAAAACCGCCTATAAAACCTAAGGTTGCAATGTCGGTATTATTGGCTTGTTGCGTTTCCGGAATCACCTCTTCAACCACTACAAATATCATTGCTCCGGCCGCAAAAGCCAATGCGTAAGGTAAAATAGGTGTAAAAAAAGTTACCGCAAAAGCACCAACTACTCCGGCGATTGGTTCCACTAACGCAGAAGATTGTCCGTACATAAAGCTCTTTTTACGGCTCATTCCCATTCGCCGCAACGGCATCGAAACAGCGATTCCTTCAGGAAAATTTTGAATCCCAATCCCTATTGCCAATACTACAGCACCCGCAATGGATGCTTCGGGAACTCCTGCAGCAACACCACCAAATAAAACACCTACAGCTAAGCCTTCCGGAATATTATGTAATGTTATCGCTAAAACTAAAAGAGTCGTTTTTTGCCAAGGTGTTTTAACGCCCTCTGTTTCTTTAAAATTGATGTGTAGATGAGGTAATATTTTGTCTAATCCGAATAAGAAAAAAGCCCCTAATATAAATCCGAAAGCTGCCGGAAACACTTTTTGAAAACCTTCTCCATGCGACATTTCAATGGCAGGTGCCAACAAACTCCAATAACTGGCGGCAACCATAACACCTCCTGTAAATCCGAGCATTCCATCAAGAGCCAGTCGATTCATGGTTTTAAAAAAGAAAACAACCGATGCTCCTAAAGCAGTTAAAAACCAAGTAAATAAGGTTGCATATAAAGCGGCCAATACCGGATCTATACTTTCTAAATAAGCTATAATTGATTCAAACATGTTAAACTAATTTTACATATAAATTACTGGCAATTTTATTTGAAATCAAGATTTCTTTGTTATTTACAAATAAGGTTAACGACATATCAAAAAGTTCTTTGTTAACTACTTCTATGATTGAACCCAACGAAATTTGGTGTTTATCTAAATATTGTAAAAAACTAGGTGAACTGTCTTTTACGCCCAAACAAATGACTTTTGTGTGTAACGAAACATCCGAAAGCAATTGTTTTTCAACTTTAATAATTTGTCCGTTTCTATCCGGAATCGGATCTCCGTGTGGATCTTCTTTTGGAAATCCTAAAAATTCTTCCAATCGATTAATTAATTTTTCCGAGTGAATATGTTCCAATTCTTCGGCTACATCATGCACTTCATCCCATGAGAAAGCTAACTTTTCAACTAAAAAAACTTCCCACAAACGATGTTTCCGCACAATCATTTTTGCTGCATGAAGTCCTTTTTTGGTCAACGTTACTCCTTGGTATTTTTGGTAATCAACCAATTCTTTTTCGGCTAATTTTTTCACCATATCCGTCACCGAGGAAGCTTTGCTTTCAATCATTCCGGCAATAGCGTTGGTATTGATTCCTTTGGGAGAAACCAAAGAAAGATGATAAATTACCTTAATATAATTTTCTTCCGAATAGGTCATAAATTCAACTAATTGATAACAAATATACTAACTTAATTTGATATGAGTAAAATATTTTTTAGTTTTGTCTAAAATTATTTTTTGCTATGAGAAAAAATCTGCTTGTTTTTCTATTTCTAAACAATTTCATCGTTTTTGCTCAAGAAAAAGGATTAGTGGTTGGTCACATTTTAGCGGAAGGTCAACCTGTTCCTTTTGTGAGTGTTGTTTTGAAAAACTCAACTACAGGAACATCTTCTGATGAAAATGGAAATTTTTCTATCAATGTTCCTGCCGGAAAGCAAACCATTGTTGTTCAAGCAATCGGTTTTAAAACGCAGGAAAAAAATGTTAACGTTCCTGAAAATGGCAAAATTCATGTGGATTTTAATTTAGAAGAAAGTGTTTTCGGATTAAACCAAGTTGTTGTTTCAGCAACACGAGGCATGCAAAAAAGAACGGAAGCACCGGTGATTGTAACCGTAACAAATTCGGAAGTGTTGCAAAAAGCCCAAGCCATTAGTTTATCGGAAGGCTTGAGTTTTCAACCCGGATTGCGAATGGAAACTAATTGTCAAAATTGCGGATTTTCACAAGTTCGTATGAATGGCTTGGACGGAGCTTATTCGCAAATATTAATGGACAGTCGTCCAATTTTTTCAGCCCTAAATGGTGTTTATGGACTAGATCAGATTCCAACCAATATGATTGAACGTATTGAAGTGGTTCGTGGCGGAGGTTCGTCTTTATATGGCTCGAATGCAATTGCAGGAACTATCAATATTATTACCAAAGAACCTGTGGCTGATTCATTTGAAATCAACACGCATTACGGATTAATTGATGGAACTTCTCCTGATAAAGCATTAACGTTGAATGGAACTGTTTTAAGTGACGATTTAAATGTGGGTATTCAACTATTTGGGATGCTTCGTGACCGAACGCAATATGATGCAAATGATGATAATTTCACAGAAATTCCATCGATGGAAAATCAAACTTTCGGTTTTAAAACCTTCTATCGTCCGTTTGTGCGAAGTAAAATTACAGCCGAATTTCATACCATCAACGAATTTCGAAGAGGAGGTGAAAACAACTTCGATTTGCAACCCTTTGAAGCTTATACAACCGAACAAATTACCTCAAAAATGACCGGAGGAGGATTAACTTATGAAGGTTATTCGGAAGATGAAAAAAACAAATATGCCTTTTATTTCAACACGCAACAATCAAAAAATGATAACTTTTACGGAGGAAGAATTGACGATGTGTTTGGAAACATGAATTATGAAGAAAGCTTAAAAGGTTATGGTAACACCGAAGTCAAAACTTGGATTGGTGGTGGACAATACATTCGCAAACAAGATACTTTTTTAAATGGAAGCGGAACATTTACAGCCGGAGCCGAATACAAAAAAGAAATCATGACCGATGCTAAACCGGGATACAATGCTTTTGTAAATCAAACTTTGGATATTTTGGGTATTTATGCACAGGAAGAATGGAAAGTTAATGAAAAACTAAAAGTACTGGCAGGGTTGCGTGCCGATTTTCACAATGCGGCTGATGAAGCGGTCATTTTTAATCCGCGATTGAATATTTTGTATAACCTGAAAGAAAACTTACAGTGGCGAAACAGTTATGCCAAAGGATTTAGAGCTCCACAGGTTTTTTCGGAAGATATTCATGCCCGAATTGCCGCCGGTGAAGTGGCTTTGGTGGAATTGGTAGATGATTTGGTTTCAGAAACTTCTCATTCGTTTTTATCCTCATTAGATTGGACAAAAGTTTTAGCCAATTCAGAAGCGGGTTTGACCTTTGAAGCTTTTTATACGCGATTGAATGATCCTTTTGTTTTGGAACAGATTTCGGAAACAATTTGGGAAAAAAGAAACGGAAAAGGAGCCGATGTTTACGGATTAAATTTAGAAGCAAAATATGCCCCGGGTCAAAAATGGCAGTTTCAAGGTGGAGCAACGATTCAAAAAGCATTGTATGATGAAGCTGTTCAATGGACAGAAAACAATGTGAATACGAATCAGAATTTTTTTCGTTCGCCAAATGTTTACGGAAATTTAATGACAACTTTTTCTCCTAAAAAAGCTTTTCAAAATAATTTGTCGTTGGTTTACACTGGAAGTATGTATGTGCCCCATTTTGCCGGATACATTTCAACAGATACGTTAGAAAAAACCGATCACTTTTTTGAAGTCAATATCAAATCGTCGTATGTATTTGAGGTGAAAGAAAAATTTCAAATTCAATTGAGTGGCGGCATTCAGAACCTTTTAAACAGTTACCAAAGCGATTTTGACAAAGGTGTCGACCGTGATGCGAGTTATATATACGGTCCATCACGACCCAGAACGTTTTTTATTGGATTGAAATTTGGCACTGATTTGTTGTAAAATTCAATTGAACCATAACAAATCTTTATGATTATAATCATTCTAAATAATTGAATTCTTAGTAACTTTGCAATCTGAAACTTTTAAAATAAAAGAATATGTATCCAGAAGAAATGGTAAAACCCATGAGAGCCGAATTATCAGACGTTGGTTTTCAGGAATTATATAGTGCAGAAGCGGTAGAAACTGCTTTAAAACAAAAAGGAACTACCCTTGTGGTTGTGAATTCAGTTTGTGGTTGTGCCGCCAGAAACGCGAGACCGGGTGCAAAAATGAGTTTGGATGGAGCAAAAAAACCCGATCAATTAGTAACGGTTTTTGCAGGTGTTGATAAAGATGCCGTTGATGCTGCCAGAGAACATATGTTTCCTTTTCCTCCATCTTCGCCAAGTATGGCTTTGTTTAAAGATGGTGAATTGGTTCACATGTTGGAACGCCACCACATTGAAGGTCGTCCGGCAGAAATGATTGCTGAAAATTTAAAAGATGCTTATAACGAGTTTTGTTAAATAGAAAACCACCTAAAAAAGGTGGTTTTTTAATGAATATATATCTCTTTAATAAATTTCAGCAATAAAAATCATTTTACCATTCAGTAATAAAAATCAATTTACCTTTTCTTATCTCATATTTAAAAATCCGAGGGTCATAAATAATTACTATTTGTTCTTTTTCAAATCTGTTTTTTTTTACATAAAATATGTTCTTGGGTTTGCTGTTTTTCTTTACTTCAAAAAATTCTTCTACATCTCCATATAGAAGTATTACCATATCATTATTATACAAATAACCTTTGAAATCATTTTGTGTTGATTTTTTTTCTTTAAACCTTCGTTGTTCAATAGTAAAAAATGACTTTGTAATTTCGAAATTATAAATCTGTTTTAATTTGTCTTGTTTGTATAATTTAATAACAATCAATTCATTTTTCCCAACATCTAATTTTCGAGAATCGATTAATTTTTCAATTTCACTTATAATTAAACTATCCTTTATTATATGTGTTGACTTAAGATTTTTTATTTGATTAAAAGTGTATTCTTTTTGATTACAGCAACCAAAAAACATAAAATTAAATACTAAAAACAGGCCCAAATTTACTTTATTCATTGCCTAAAAATTGTATTATAAAATACAGATGTATGAATCCATGAGTTTCACGAACTATTAAAATATAAATTTTTAGATGGTTTTATTTGAACTCAGGAATACAAAAAATTACTTGTTGTTCTATAAAAACATGTATCAACTCTTCTTCTTCCTCTGAATAATTTTCTTTGAAATTTCCTTTTAAAATTTCTTCAACAGAATTTTTCATCGATAAATCTCTGTATTCAATTAACAATTCCGTTTCAACTATTTTCAACAGACAATCTGTTTCTGAAAAATCAACTTCTAAAAGTGGGTTCACTATAAAATCAAAAGCGATATCTTCATATGCTTTCTGTATAAGTGAATACAACGCATTTAAAACGCGAGGAACTGTTGTGGAAGACAAACAAACCCGATCCGGGCAATTTAGAATAACATCATAATTGCATCGCAAATCACAATTGCCTTTTTTACCCCAAATAATCTCGTTAAACTGAGCAAAACTTCCCCACGAACCAGGTCCGGTTGGGCCGTAAATTCCAACCGTTGGCACATTAAACGCTCCGGCTACATGAGTAATTCCGGCGTCATTTCCAATATGGAAAAAAGCGGATTCCATTGCTTTTCCAATATCATCTAAACCGCCGGTGACATATTCAATATGAGGCATTACTTTTGTAAAAAAATCGGCCGGATTTGGATCTTCTTTTCCTAAAATGATTTTACATTTTAGTCGTGGAAATAATTGATATAATTCTTCAATCAGTTTCGCATAATTTTCTGTCGGCCAAATTTTTAATAAAAAGCCAGCACCGGGATGAACGGTATAATATGGATTTTCAAAATCGGTATTTCTATTAAAATAGGGGTATTCTTTGTATTTATTGGAACAATTTTTATGAAATTTTGCTAAACCGTCGATATGATGTTGAATAGCATGTTGCTTTACTTTTTTATGCGTTGAATATTTCAAAGCATACGGTAAATCATAACCTCTAAAAGCCGGATAATTACCTAATTCTATAATTTTATCAAAATCAGATTCACATTCCTTTACTTTTTCTTCATCAACTATGGTAATTTCTTTAAAATAATTTGTAAAAAATGAAACCAATCTAGGATGCACTGCAAAACTAACTGATTTTGAAACTTCTTTTAAATTTATCAAACTTGGTAAACAGAAGAAAATATCACCTAAACCTCCATAACTTTTATAAACTAAAACATGCCCCAAATTTGAATCTTCCTTAGGTTGATTTTGGTATAAAATTTTGTTTACATTATCCCAAAAAACTTGTGGTGTTTCTTTCATTTCTTGTTTCGCCTTATCTTTATTATTTGGATAAAAATCAAACGACCAAGTTCCAATTCTATCGTTTGTAATCATTTCACAATCTGACAAAAATGCTTCAGCGGCTAATCTTCCTGAGGGTTCCGGCCAAACCGGTTTGCAGAAAAAATATTTTGATTGACCCAGAATTTTCAGCACTTCATCATTTGAAATATA
>JAKLIC010000053.1 GCA_022709825.1 Bacteroidota bacterium
CAGTTGCGGTTGGAAAACACGTTCACAGGAAGCATAAAAATTGTTACAATCTACTAAAGCATACATGCTGTAAAGTTAGTAGATTATTGTTTTTTTTGGAAGTGAACGGATGTTAATGTTGATAAGAAGTTAGAGGCAAGAAACAAGAGGCAAGAAGGATTCAATAATTTCTAAGCGTTTAGCACTTTTTCGTATGCTCGTCTCGGACTACCTCTGAAATGCACGATGCCACAGAACACAAAACCACATTTTAAAAAATGGTCATCATGGCAAAATTATCGTGGTTAGTGTCGGCTTTGAGGATGTAAATGTTATTGGTTAAAGCAAATTTTTCAATAAAATCGATTATTTTTTTCGATAAATTTTTACCTAAATGATTTTCTGCGATGGCTACTCGATGAAAAACGACAAAATCGCTATTCGTAATCCATTTTCCTTGGAGATTGGCGTATTCCGGTTCGTCATTGATTAAAACGGCTGTATAACCGATGATTATATTGTTGTCTGTAAGTACATAACCAATTCCTTTCTCAATGTCTTGTTGGATGATTTCCGGGTTGGGATAACCGTCTTGTCATTGATTGCTGCCGTCGGCTTTTCGTCGAAGGATGGCTTGCTGGAGAATTATCCAAATTTTGGGAGCATCTGTGATAGTGGCTTTTCGGAAGTGGTAGTTCATGGAAGTTTGTGTTCTGTATACTAGAAAATAAGATGTAAAGTTAGCAGAATTTTTTATTGAAGCACAGCTTGCGTGAGGGATAGAGCCCTTGTTTGAGCTCTCCCGATTTTTATCGGGAAGCGAGTGGCGAAAGCCCGACCCTTGTGGGCACGCCCAAAAACCAATTTTATAAATCCGTGTTCTTTGAAATACAAAAAACGTCTCGATTGCTCGAGACGTTTGTCATTCATTCGGTAATCTAAATAATGTATATTATTCGATCACAGCTACTTGAGCTGCTACTTTACCTTTTCTACCTTCTTCTTCTTCGTAAGAAACACGGTCACCTTCTCTTAGCTCTTCAGCTTTGATACCAGTTGCATGAACGAAAATGTCTTTTCCTGTTTCTTCATCTGTAATGAATCCGTAACCTTTAGACTCATTGAAAAATTTTACTGTACCTGTACGCATTGTGATAATAAAAATAATTAATAATGGCCAAAGGTAATCTATAAATACATACGAATGTTAATTCAATACTATTTTTTTGTGAAATTTATTGATTTTCAGTCTTTTCGTCTTTTTTATTGTCAAATTTGAACATATAGTCTTCCAATTTCTTGTTTTTATAGCGATGCCATAAAAAAATGGGCATAAGGACTAATGCACTGATTAAAACTCCTAAACCAACCCATTTATCTCCCTCTTTTCCAACAGTTTGTTTTAAATAATAACCGTAGCCAATAAGTCCAAGAATGATAATAAACAGTATTCGGATAATGTATTTCATGGAATTATTTCAAATCTAATTTGATGTGCAACTCGTTTAACTGGCTTTCATCAATTACGGAAGGAGCATCAATCATCACATCGCGACCACTGTTATTTTTAGGGAACGCGATGAAATCTCGAATCGTTTCCTGTCCACCTAAAATTGCTACTAAACGGTCTAATCCGAACGCTAAACCACCATGTGGCGGAGCTCCAAATTGGAAGGCATTCATTAAGAATCCAAATTGATTTTCTGCTTGTTCCGGTGTGAAACCTAACAAAGAGAACATTCGACTTTGTAAATCACGGTCGTGAATACGAATAGAACCTCCACCAATTTCATTTCCGTTCAATACCATGTCGTAGGCATTGGCACGTACTTTTCCCGGTTCGGTTTCAATTAATTTCATGTCTTCCGGTTTTGGTGAAGTGAACGGATGGTGCATCGCATGGTAGCGTTGCGACTCTTCGTCCCATTCCAACAAAGGAAAATCAACTACCCAAAGTGGAGCAAATTCTTCCGGTTTACGCAAGCCTAAACGAGTAGCTACTTCCATTCGAAGTGCCGATAATTGAGTTCTGGTTTTATCAGCCTTTCCGGAAAGGATTAAAATTAAATCACCCGGTTTAGCATTTGTAATTTCAGCCCATTTTTTTAAATCGGCTTCGTCATAAAATTTGTCAACCGATGATTTTAAACTTCCGTCTACTTCATATTTTACATAGACCATTCCTGTAGCACCGATTTGCGGACGTTTAATCCAATCAATTAAAGAGTCAATTTCTTTTCTGGAATAAGAAGCACAACCCGGAACGGCAATTCCGACAACCAATTCAGCGGAATTAAAGACCGGAAAATCTTTGTGTTGAGCAACAGCATTTAACTCTCCGAATTTCATCTCAAAACGAATATCCGGTTTGTCATTTCCGTAGGTTTTCATAGCATAATCGTAGGTAATTCTCGGAAATTTATCTACTTCGATTCCTTTGATTTCTTTTAATAGATGACGCGTCAATCCTTCAAAAACATTCAGAATATCTTCTTGTTCTACAAACGCCATTTCGCAGTCGATTTGGGTGAATTCCGGTTGACGGTCGGCACGCAAATCTTCATCTCTAAAACATTTTACGATTTGGAAATATTTATCCATTCCACCTACCATCAACAATTGTTTGAAGGTTTGTGGTGATTGTGGTAATGCGTAGAATTGTCCTTCGTTCATGCGGCTTGGCACCACGAAATCTCTAGCTCCTTCCGGAGTAGATTTGATCAGGTAAGGTGTTTCAATTTCACAAAAACCTTGGTTGGAAAGATAATTACGTACTTCCATCGAAACTTTGTGGCGGAAAATCAAACTGTTTTTTACCGGATTACGGCGAATATCTAAGTAGCGGTATTTCATACGAATGTCTTCCCCACCATCGGTATCATCTTCAATGGTAAAGGGTGGCAATTGTGCTACATTCAAAATAGAAAGTTCACAAACTAAGATTTCTATCTCTCCGGTTGGAATATTTTTATTTTTTGCTTCCCGTTCAATGACCGTTCCTTTTACTTGAATGACAAATTCACGACCCAATGATTTGGAAGCTTCAAAAACTGATTTTTCGGTACGATTTTCATCAAATATTAATTGTGTAATGCCATAACGATCACGTAAATCAATCCAATTCATAAATCCTTTATCTCTTGATTTTTGTACCCAACCGGCAAGGGTTACTTCGGTATTGATGTGCGAGCTGTTTAATTCTCCGCAGGTATGACTTCTATACATTGAAAATAAAATTTTTGCAAAAGTAAAACAAAAATCCAATACTTGTAGTATTTCAACAGTTGCTCTACTACTTAATTTCAATTATTTTTTGATTTGATATTTAAAAAAACGAGTATATTTGATTTACTTAAATGGTATTTAATCATGAAAAACAAACTACAATTCTTAGGAATTACAATTCTTATTGTTTTTACCACTTTTACATCGGTAGCACAAATGACTTTTACTGCAAAAATTGAAAATCGTGTCAGTGATACGATTACTATTCGTGGAGCTCAAAAGTTCATAAAAAAAATAGCCGTTGATAATAAAGGAATTTTTACAGACACGTTTGAAGTTACTACCGGTTTTTACCAATTTTTTGACGGTAGTGAATACACACAATTATATTTAAAAAACGGTTATGATTTATTAATGACTTTAAACACTAAAGAATTTGATGAATCTATCGCTTACAAAGGAAACGGTTCGTTAGAAAACAATGTCTTAGCAAAAAAGGCTTTAGATGATGAACAATTTGAACTGAAACATTTTACAACTGATGATGAAACTGCTTTTCAGAATGCATTTGACACAAAAAAAGCCAGTGATGCAAAACTTTTGAGCGACGAGAAATTAGATGAAAATTTCAGAACTGTCATGACCAAAAGAGCAAGTCAAGAGTATGGAATGGTTGTAGAGATGCGTGAAAGTGCTATGGCAGCCAAAAAAATGGTAGGTAAGCCATCACCTACTTTTACCTATGAAAACCACAAAGGAGGAACCAGTACATTGGCAGACTTTAAAGGAAAATATGTTTACATTGATGTTTGGGCCACTTGGTGCGGACCTTGTTTAGCTGAAATTCCGCACTTGAAAAAAGTGGAAGCAGCTTATCATGATAAAAATATTGTGTTTTTGAGTATCTCCATTGATGTAAAAAAGGATTATGAAAAATGGAAAAACATGGTGAATCAAAAACAATTGGGTGGTGTACAATTAATTGCCGATAACGATTGGAATTCCAAATTTGTTACTGATTATGGAATACAAGGAATTCCTCGCTTTATTTTGATAGATCCGAATGGAAATGTTGTGGAAGCAGATGCTTCAAGGCCATCTTCGCCCGATTTGCTAAAAAAATTAGATGTTTTGTTAAAGTAAATAAATTTACATAATTACCTTAAAAACAACGCGTTAGCGTTGTTTTTTTTGTTTTTATTCAATTTTCCAATGTTAAGTTTTCATCTAATGTTACCAAATTGTTACCAAATTATTTCTTAAATGTAAATTTATTTATATATTTGTAATGTAATTGTTAACCTACTTAAAACGAAGAAGATATGAAAAAGTTATTTATTGCAGCAATGCTAGTAGTTTCAGGAGTAATTTTTGCTCAAGAAAACAATGTGAAAAATGAGATTGTAAATAAGATGGTTAAATCAACTTATTATTATGACAATGGTCAAGTGCAACAAGAAGGATTCTATAAAGATGGAAAAGTACATGGAGAATGGATTTCGTATGATATAAACGGAAATAAAGTAGCCATGGGTCAATACCAAAATGGGATGAAAGTTGGCAAATGGTTCTTTTGGAATGGATTGGATTTAGCAGAAGTAGATTATTCTGATAGCCGAGTGGCTCAAGTGAAAAAATGGTCTCAAGGAGCAGTTGTTCAAGTAAACAAAAACTAACGCTGGCTGATTATAAATAAAAGGGCTTCCATTTGGAAGCCCTTTTTAGTTTACTTTCTTTTTAGTTCTGTTTATTTCTTTAAAGGAAGAAATGATTTTTGCCATTGCGTCAGTATGATCCTCTTTCCGTTTGAGCTCGGTCCAATTGACAATTTGATAGTAAGTATCTTTTCCTTTCACAAATCCAAATTGGTAAAAAACATCAATTCCATCTACTGTTCCATTGACGGTCATTAATTTGGCTTGATTACCATTTATTTTAGTGTCTTCAAATTTTGAAAATTTTCCATTTTTAATTGTTGCCGCTAAATTGTCTTTTAACAACTTGGAATATCCTGTCAAATCGGGAGTGTAAGTTTCTCTTAGCGAAGCATCCTCCAGTACTAAATTGTCAAAATCAGAACTGGGTTCGTCGATAACGATAGTATAAAATTCACTTAAAATGTTTTGGTATTGGAGGGATGCATCTTCATGTAAAAAATCCACACTAGATAATGATTTTGGCAAATCGATTGAATATTGATTTTTTACTTTTATATTTTGTGTTTCTGTATCAACTTGACAATTACTGAAAAAGAGAAGGACAGCTAATAAAGTTATAACTTTTTTCATACGTATTATTTTTTGCAAGATAAAAAAAAACCACGCTTTCACGTGGTTTTAAAGGCTAATTTGTTTGTAGAATTTGATTGATATTTTTTTTCTTTTTCTTTTTGACTTTAATTTTTCCTTTATGCAATAAAAAGAACATCACCGGAACAATAACTAAGGTTAAGAAAGTGGCAAATGTTAATCCGTAAATAACTGTTTTGGCCAGCGGTCCCCAGAATATCACATTATCGCCACCCATATAAATGTTAGGATTGTAATCAATGAATAAACCGAAAAAGTCAATGTTCAAACCAATCGCCAAAGGCACCAAACCAAGAACGGTTGTAATTGCCGTTAATAAAACCGGGCGTAATCGCGAGCGGCCACCTTCAACTATTAAATCTAAATATTCGTGTTTGGTTAACAATCCTTTTTCGTCCAAACCTTTTTCAACTAATTTTCGATCGATTAGTAATTGGGTATAATCAATCAATACAATGGCGTTGTTTACGACAATTCCCGCTAAGGAAATAATTCCCATCATGGTCATTATAATGACGAAATCATCACCAAAAAAGGCCATTCCAAAAAACACACCGCCAAAGCTTAACAAGACCGAAACCATGATGATAATTGGTTTGGAAATGGAATTAAACTGAGCTACTAAGATTAAAATAATTCCTCCAAGTGCAATCAATAAGGCATTTACCAAGAATCCCATGTTTTTGGATTGCTCTTCTTGTTCACCTGTAAAGGCAAAATTAATGTCATTTCCAATTTGATAATCTTCCATCTCCCGTTTGATTTTTTCTACCACTTCATTGCCATTATAACCCGTAATTACGTTAGAGTAAACAGTAATCACTCTTTTTAAGTTTTTACGTTTAATAGTATTAAATGTTGTAGAATTTTCGCTTCTTGTAATTGCTGAAATAGGCACTTGTACCAATTTACCCGTTGCTTGATCTCTGAAAGTAATGGGTTGGTTATAAATTAATTTGTTATCATTTCGTTGTCCTTCCGGTAAACGAACGTTGATTTCGAAATCATCTTTTCCATCTTTATAAGTAGAAATTTTTTCACCAAAAATGGCTCTACGCAATGTTTGTCCCACTTGTCCGGAAGTAATTCCGAGTTGTCCGGCTTTGTCTAAATCAATTTTTACATCTACACCCGGTTTTGCTTTGTTTACATCAATTTTCAGTTCTTCAATGCCTGCAATGTTTTTCTCATTGATATACTCCTTCATTTTTTGAGCTTCCAACAACATGGCATTGTAATCTTCCCCTGAAATTTCAATATTCACCGGATAACCGGCAGGCGGACCGTTTTGTTCTTTTTCCACAATGACTGAAACACCTGCATACCCTTGAACAGCGGTGCGAATTTCTTCCATCACGTCTAAACTGTTCAACCCTTTTCGGTATTTAAATTCACGCATAGTCAATGTTATTTTCCCACGGTGAGGCATATCATTTTCGGAGCCTCCATCTGTTTGAGGATTTCCTGAACCATTACCTACTTGTGCAATGGCACTTTCTACCATGTAGTTTTCGCCGTCTTCCATATATTTATTGGCGACAGCATATACTTTTTGTTCAATTTGTTTGACAAATGCATTGGTTTTTTTGATATCTGTTCCTTCGGGAAATTCAATATAAACCATAATTTGATTGGGTTGGTTTTCCGGGAAGAAAAGCACATTAGGTTTGGCTATTCCAACCGCCACAAACGATAAAATCAACAATAGAAAAGTACCAAAAAAGAATACTAACGGTTTTTTACCGGTTAGGGCATATTGTAAAAAGTTGCGGTATTTGGTTTCCATCCACACCAAAATAATTCGCTGGAAAAAGTCTTGTGCACGAACCAAATAGTATTTGTAAATCCATAGCATGATTGCAAAAAACAACATTAAGTTTCCTAAACCTTTTAATCCACCGGATTTTGTATTAAATCCTGCAACTAACATTACTAAGCCAATGACTCCTACAAAACCACTTAATTTGATTAAAGCTTTTTTAGATAATTCTTCCTCTTTCAGTTTCATAAAATCAGCTGTCAACATGGCGTTGATAATCAATGCCACAAAAAGTGAGGAAAATAACACGACTGACAATGTCATTGGGAAATAAATCATGAATTTTCCCATCGTTCCTGGCCATAATCCTAAAGGGAAAAATGCAGCTAAAGTTGTTGCTGTGGATGCAATAATTGGCCAAGCAATTTCACCAATTCCTTCAATGGCGGCTTGTTTTCGAGACATGCCTTGGCTCATCAACGTGTACACGTTTTCAACCACCACAATACCGTTGTCTACGAGCATTCCGAGCCCCATAACCAATCCGAAAAGTACCATGGTGTTTAAAGTGATGCCAAAAGAAGCCAAAATCATGTAGGACATGAACATGGATAATGGAATGGCAAATCCTACGAAAATGGCATTTCTAAATCCTAAGAAAAACATCAAAACGCCAATTACTAAAATCACCCCAAAGATGATGTTGTTTACCAAGTCATCTACTTGAGCAATGGTTCGGGTTGATTGATCGTTAGCATACGTTATCGTCAAACCTTCCGGAAAATAATTTTCTTTCGCTTTGTCAACAATAGCTTTTAACCCTTCAACAGCCTCCACCATGTTTTTACCGCTACGTTTTTTGATGTCGAGCATCACAACAGGTTTCCCGTAAGAACGGGCAAAAGTGGTACGCTCTTTTTCTTTGAATTCGATAGTTGCAATATCTCTCAGATAAACGTTTCCATCCTGTTTTTTTACAATGATGTTTTCTAAATCAGAAGGTTTGTTGATTTCACCAATGACACGAATGTTCTTTTTGATACCATTGGTAGAAACACTACCGCCGGAAACCGTTTTATTTTCATATTTCACACTGCTGATAATGTCGTCAAAACTAACTTTTGCAGCGGACATTTTGTACATATCAACCGCAATTTCAACTTCTTTATCTTCCGCTCCACGAATGGCTGCTTCTTTAATTTGAGGAAGTCTTTCAATGTGTTCCTCTAAATATTCAGCATATTCTTTTAGTTTTTCAGAGGTAAAATCACCGGTTAGATTGATGTTTAAAATAGGCACTTCTTCGGCAATGTTTAAGTCGAATACGTTGGGTTCTACTTTTCCACCGCCATCAATTGTTGGCCATTCGGTATCCGATTTAACTCGGTCAACTTTATCTTTTACCTTTTGTTTGGCATCTTCTACGGATATATCTTCGTCAAATTCCACCAAAATCATTGAATAATCTTCCAATGTATTTGAAGTGATTTTTGTAACTCCGGATATGTTGTTGAATTCTTCTTCCAAAGGTTTGGTAATCAGTTTTTCAACATCTTCAGCTGAGTTTCCAGGATTGATGGAACTTACGTATATTTTGGTTTCAATGATTTCAGGAAAACTTTCGCGAGGCATCGAATAATACGAAATCAAACCGCCAACTAATAATATGGCTGTAATCACGTAAACCGTCATTTTGTTGTTGATGGCCCAGGTAGATATGGCAAAATTCTTGTGTATGTTAAGACTCATGTTTCTTTTTGTTTATGAGTTTAAAGTTTGATTACTTCTACTGTTTGTCCGTCTTTTA
>JAKLIC010000054.1 GCA_022709825.1 Bacteroidota bacterium
TTGTTTAGGATGATTTCTCTCCAAAAGTAGGAATTGACAAGTAGTTCATTTTAAATTTAAGAAAATGTCAGTTTTAGAAAAAATCAATTCAAAAGAATTTATTGCCTTAGAAGATCGATTTGGTGCTCATAATTACCATCCGTTGCCGGTCGTACTGAGTAGAGGAGAAGGAGTATATGTGTGGGATGTAGATGGAAAAAAATATTATGATTTTTTATCCGCTTATTCTGCTGTGAACCAAGGTCATTGTCATCCAAAAATAGTGAATGCTCTTATACAACAAGCTCAAACGTTAACGTTGACATCAAGGGCCTTTTACAATGATAAATTAGGGAAATACGAAAAATACATTACCGAATTATTTGGGTTTGATAAAATATTACCTATGAATACGGGAGCTGAAGCGGTTGAAACAGCTATCAAAATTTGTAGAAAATGGGCTTATGAAAAAAAAGGTATCGATGAACATGAAGCGATAATTGTTGTTTGTGACAATAATTTTCACGGACGAACAACTACAATCATCTCTTTTTCTAATGATGAAAATGCCAGAAAAAACTTTGGTCCTTATACCGGAGGATTTATCAAAATTCCTTATGATGATATTGAAGCCTTTCAATTTGTTTTAGAAAACAATAAAAATATTGCCGGATTTTTAGTTGAACCTATTCAAGGAGAAGCCGGTGTTTATGTTCCGGCAGAAAACTATTTAGAACAAGTGAAAGAACTTTGTGATCAATACAATGTTCTTTTTATTGCCGATGAGGTGCAAACCGGAATTGCCAGAACAGGTTCTTTATTGGCTGTTTGTGGCAATTGTACTTGCGAAAATAATTGTGAAAGACAAGATACATATGCTAAACCCGATATCCTGATTTTAGGAAAAGCAGTTTCCGGTGGCGTTTACCCGGTTTCGGCAGTTTTAGCAGATGATAATATCATGCATGTCATAAAACCTGGTCAACACGGATCTACATTTGGTGGAAACCCATTAGCAGCCGCAGTAGCAAAAGCAGCTTTAGAAGTAGTGGAAGAAGAAAATTTAATTCAAAATGCTCGTGCTTTAGGTAAATTATTTAGAGCAAAATTAAACGAGTATATTGAAAATAGTTCCATCGTAAGTTTAGTGCGAGGCAAAGGGTTACTGAATGCTATTGTAATTAATGATACAGAAGATAGCTCAACAGCATGGGATATTTGTATCAAATTAGCTGAAAACGGGCTACTTGCGAAACCTACCCACGGAAACATTATTCGTTTTGCTCCACCTTTGGTTATGAATGAAGAACAATTGTTGGATTGTGTTTCAATTATTATCAAAACACTGAAAGAGTTTGAAAAATAAGAAGATAGCCACTTTTAAAGTGGCTTTTTTTATAGCTTAGATTTATTTAATAGACTATGACTTTATACAAATAGGAAACAACCATGATGACGGCTGTAACGGATCCAAAAAGCATAATTATTTTGTGGTAGTTTCTGGATTTATCGATAAAGCGGATGCCAATAAAAGCAAAAAATAAAAGCAGAGTATAAATGGCCGGGTACATGTAAAAAGCAGCGGCAAATTCGCCTTTGAATAATAAAACAACGGCTCGTTGAATACCACAACCTAAACAATCTATGCCAAATAGTTTTTTTGATAAACAGGGAAGCATGTATTCTTCCATAAGGTCAAATTATATTAATCATACAATTTTACAAAAAAAGAGTTTGCTTTACAAGTAGTAAACTTATAATTTTAATTTCTACATTTGGAATCCAATGAAATGAGATTTCAATTTAAATTTTCACCATGAAAAAAGTTATTATTCCAATCATGTTAATCGCAGTTTTTTTTGCTTTTTATACACCGAAAGAAACTAATTATAAGGTCTATATAAAAGTTGCTGCAATTGTAATTTTAATGATAGGGGTAATGAAACTTATGCAAAAAGTACCAAGTAAAAATCAAGAAAAAGAAGAAGAGGATGTTTAATATAGGAGACAAAGTTGCAGCGTTAGACGAGGACATTTCTGGTGTGGTTGTTTCCTTCAAAAACAACGAGGTGGAGATAGAAACTACAGACGGTTTTCTGATGACATATTTTGTCAATGAACTAATTAAGATAAACATTACCAGTGAATTAAGTAGTTTTATTTCAACAGATAAATTATACAAAGCAATTCAGGAAAAAACGGAACCAACTAAGCGTAGTTTTGTCAAAGAAAAGAAATCCCGTAAGGATGATTTTGTATTAGAAGTCGATTTGCACATTGAAAAATTGGTCCCTTCTAAACGGGGAATGAACAACTACGATATTCTCAATCTACAAATGGAAACCGCAAAGCGGCAATTGGAATTTGCAATCAAAAATAAAATGCCGAAAGTTGTTTTTATTCATGGTGTTGGCGAAGGTGTTTTAAAAGCAGAATTAGATTTTCTTTTAGGCCGATACGAAAACATCAAGTTTCAAGATGCCGATTACCAAAAATATGGTTTAGGAGCAACCGAAGTTTATTTTATACAGAAAAAAATGTTATAAAGGCGTTACAAATTCGCCGTATTCATATACATCTCCCAATTTAAAGCTTACCCCGTTTCTAACCATGGTCACTTTTTTTAGGGTTACTTTTTGACGATAGCCAACCAACGGACTCTGATTGTCAGTAGGAATCAAATATTCTTCCGTAGTGGTCACTTCAATCATTCCGCTTACACCGGTAATGCCGTCTTCAGATACCCATTTTTGCTCTAATACCGGATAAGAAAGCGGTGGTGTGGTACAAGCAAAAGCATCATTAATATTATCATTATAATACCGTAACTCAAGTTGATTGATATCGTCAATTAAAGCGGTTCTTGGACTATCTAAGGGCGTAACTTCATTTTGAAATAACGTGGCATCTACAGCAAAAGCTAAAGCTTGACTACCGGATATTTTATATAAAAAATTATAATCTGTCGCACAGTTTTTTATTGCAAAACCATCAAAATTGGCCATCGCCGTGGCTGAGGTGATATAGTTTCCAAACTTCAACGATTCAAATAATTGCTCTT
Organism: Bacteroidota bacterium; assembly: GCA_022709825.1. Classification (GTDB taxonomy): domain Bacteria; phylum Bacteroidota; class Bacteroidia; order Flavobacteriales; family Flavobacteriaceae; genus Flavobacterium. The sequence goes on from JAKLIC010000054.1 coordinate 3,041, forward strand.
TTCCATTTCCTTTCTGAAAATTGACATTGCGTAAAATAATATTGTGTGTATAACCCGTAATGATAGAGGAATTAAGCGTTTCATCAACAGTTTTGTTTACAGTGGTCACTATTTCAATTGTTCCGGCAAGAGCATTCCACTCTTCGGTAACTACAGGTGTGGCTGGAGGTATAGTGTTACAAATGTCGCCTGTGGTTACGGTTCCGTCATAAATTCTATAAATTACTTTGTTGGCCCCTCCAATATTAACTGTTCTCGGAGTGCCCGGAACGGTAATTTCATTGATAAAATTACTCTCCGGAATTTGAACAAGCAAAACTTCAGTATTGTTGATTTTATAGATAAAAAAACCGTTGGCTCCACTATTGCATTGGTTTGTGTTTACATCTGTAAAATTAAAGGTTTCTATATCAAAATCTCCGTCATCACAAGCGTTCAGTGTTAGCAAAAGTACCAAAAACCCTAAAAATCTTTTCATAATCAAAATAATTTAAAGCAAAAATAGGATTTTTAATTTCTTTCAAAAGCATTTCTTTTTAATTAGTATGAATTTAACCATTATGCTTATCTTTGAAACGCTTATTAAAAACAGATATAAAATGAAAAATAGTTTCTTGATTTCGATTTTTTTATTATCAATGATTACTTTTGGTCAAAAGCTACAATCACCTGATAAACAAGTAGAATTGTCCGTTGGAGTAAACAAAATTGGACGTCCTTTTTATAGTTTAAATTATAAAACAAAACCGGTTATTCAAACTGGTTTTTTAGGGGTGGTACTTAAAAATACGAGTACATTGGCGGCCGAATTTGAAATTGTAAACTCAACTGTTTCTGCAGTAAATGAAAATTGGAAACCTGTTTTGGGCGAACAAAAGGAAATTCAAAATAGCTACAACCAATTGGTGCTTGAATTATTTCAAAAGTCCTCCAAACGGAAAATGAATATTGTGTTCAGACTATTCAACGAAGGGTTAGCGTTTCGATATGAATTTCCAGCACAAGAAAACTTGAATTATTTTGTCATTTCAGATGAAGTCACCCAATTTGCCTTAGTAGGCGACCATAAAGCTTTTTGGATTCCCGGTGACTACGATAGCCAAGAATATGTGTACAATGAAACAAAATTGTCCCAAGTGGATGTGTCTAAATTAGACATGAACAATGGCATTGGTATGAAAGGCCCAATGGCAAATTCCCGTATTCAATCTCCTGTGATGATGAAATCAGCCGATGGATTGTATATCAATATCTTTGAAGCTGCGGTGGTCAATTATCCCATCATGCATTTAGAATTAGATACAACTACCTTTTTGATGCAATCTCATTTGGTGCCCAATGCCATTGGTGATAAAGCGTATTTACAAGCTCCGGCAAATTCACCTTGGCGAACAATCATGGTGAGTGACGATGCCCGAAAAATTCTCGCTTCAAAAATGACCTTGAACTTAAATGAACCTTCAAAAATAGAAGATACTTCTTGGATTAAACCAATGAAATATGTGGGGATTTGGTGGGAAATGCATGTAGGTAAAGCTACTTGGGACTATGCCGGTTCACAAAACGCCCAAATGGCTCAGGATGCGGAGTTAAAACCTACCGGAAAGCATGGAGCAACTACTGAAAATACAAAACGATACATAGATTTTGCTGCCAAACATGGTTTTGATGGCGTATTAGTAGAAGGGTGGAACATCGGATGGGAAGATTGGTTCGGAAATTGGAAAGAAAATGTGTTTGATTTTGTTACTGCTTATCCTGATTTCAACGTAGAGGAAGTGCAAAAATATGCCGAATCTAAAGGAATTAAAATGATCATGCACCACGAAACATCCGGTTCGGTTGCCAATTATGAAAGACGTTTGGACCGTGCTTTTTCTTTTATGAAAAAACATAATTATAACGCAGTAAAAAGCGGTTATGTTGGTAAAATTATCCCCAGAGGAGAATGGCACGATGGTCAATCCATGGTCAACCATTTCAATTGGGTAGTGGAAAGAGCAGCTGAATATAAAATCATGGTCAATTCGCACGAATCATCTCGGCCTACCGGTGTTCATCGAACGTACCCTAACTACATTGCGGCGGAGGCAGCCCGAGGAAATGAATTCAATGCTTGGAGCAACGGTAATCCGCCTATGCACGAAACTATTCTTCCGTTTACACGATTTTTAGGTGGACCGATGGATTACACGCCTGGAATTTTTGAAATTAAAATGAGCCACTACGACGCTACTAAAAAGGAACAGGTGCACACTACGTTGGCAAAACAATTAGCTTTGTATGTAACGATTTACAGCCCATTGCAAATGGCAGCAGATTTACCGGAAAACTACGAACGTTATCCTGATGCATTTCAATTCATCAAAGATGTGGAAGTAGATTGGGATGAAACTAAAATCATCGAAGCTGAACCTGGTGACTACCTCACCATTGCCCGTAAAACAAAAGGAAAAGAATCTTGGTTTTTAGGAGCTATAACAGATGAAAATGCCAGAAACTCGGAAATAACTTTAGACTTTTTAACCCCCGGCAAAAAATATAAAGCGACGATTTATCAAGATGGAAAAGACGCTCATTGGGAAAAAAATCCAAAAGCGTACACAATTAAAACAATGGAAGTAACATCAAAAACAAAACTGAAATTAATCCTTGCCGCCGGTGGTGGAACAGCGATTAGTTTCATTCCTCTAAATTAATTTTTTTTGTCATTCCGAAAGATGACGAAGTCGATATAGGAATCTCCTGCGAAGCAGGGAAAAAATTAAGGAAGAGAATCTTATAAATAAATACTTTTTAATTACAATGATATTCTTTCAATGAACAAAATATACCTCGATAATGCCTCCACCACCGCCATTCATCCCGAAGTAATTCAGGAAATGACTCGCGTGATGCAATCGGAATATGGTAATCCTTCTTCCTCACACAGTTTCGGACGGGGAGCAAAAGCAGTCTTGGAATCCGCCAGAAAAAGCATCGCAAAACAACTCAACTGTACGGCTCAGGAAATAATTTTCACCTCTTCCGGAACAGAAGCCAACAATTGGATTTTGCAAAATGCCGTTAAAAAGATTGGGATAAAACGCATTATCACCTCCAAAATGGAACACCATGCTGTAGTATACCCCATCCTGGCATTGCAAAAGGAATTCGGAATCGAAGTAGAGTTCTTAAAGGTTTTACCGAATGGACAAGTTGATTATTTGCAATTGACAGCTTTGTTGGATAGCCACACTCCAACGCTAGTGAGCTTGATGCATGTGAACAATGAAACTGGCGTGGTCTTAGATATTGAGCGGGTAGGAGAGTTATGCAAACTGCACAAAGCCTATTTTCATTCGGATACTGTCCAATCAATGGGAAAAACCGAGCTTGATTTACAACAACTTAACATTGATTTCCTGGTGGCTAGCGGCCACAAGTTTCACGGACCTAAAGGAGTCGGATTTGCTTTTATAAAAAAGAACACGCCCATAGCAGCCTTGTTAGTGGGAGGGGAGCAGGAAAAAGGGCTTCGTGCGGGTACGGAAGCAGTACACCAAATTGCCGGCATAGCAAAAGCCTTGGAATTCGCTTATGAAGGCTTGGAAAGTCAACGAGATACCATCTTTGAATTAAAAAAATATACCATTGAAAAACTTACGGCTCAATTTCCTTCCGTAAAATTTAATGGCGGACTGGAAACATTTTACACGATTTTAAATGTGCAATTGCCTTTGGCAGAGGATAAAACAAGTATAATTTTATTTGAATTGGATATGAAAGGAATTGCCGTTTCTCGTGGAAGTGCCTGCCAGTCGGGTAGTATAAAACCATCCCATGTGTTGGTGGAATTCCTCTCGGAATCAGAATTAAAAAAACCAAGCTTACGCCTGTCATTTAATCAACACAATACCAAAGAAGAAATCGATTATTTTGTTTCGTGTTTAGCAGCGATGTAAGTGAGAATGATTATTTTTGCCTACCAACACAACCATAATGTATAAACTACTCATTCGACCGATATTGTTCTGCTTTGACCCGGAACAAGTGCATTATTTTACTTTTTCACTCATTCGTTTTCTCCATAAAATACCGGGCGTTGGAAAACTCTTCCAAGCCATGTATGAAGTGAAAAATCCAAAACTGGAACGCGAAGTATTCGGCTTGAAATTCAAAAACCCTGTCGGATTAGCCGCCGGATTTGACAAGGATGCAAAACTATACAAAGAACTCTCCAACTTCGGATTTGGCTTCATCGAAATTGGAACCTTAACGCCCAAACCACAAGAGGGCAATCCCAAAAAAAGATTGTTTAGATTAAAAGAAGATGCCGCTATTATCAACCGAATGGGGTTTAACAATGGTGGTGTTTTAGAAGCAGTAGAACGATTAAAAAAGAACAACGGTGTATTAATAGGCGGAAACATTGGCAAAAATAAAAACACACCCAACGAAACAGCAACAGCCGACTATGAGAGTTGTTTTGAAGCCTTATTTCCACATGTAGATTATTTTGTGGTCAATGTGAGTTCACCCAACACACCCAACTTAAGGGCGTTACAAGACAAAGAACCGTTGACGCAATTGTTGCAAACCTTACAAAACCGAAACCTCGCGAAACCGAAACAAAAACCAATCCTCCTCAAGATTGCACCCGATTTAATGAACGAGCAGTTACTCGACATTATCGACATCGTCAAAGAGACTCAAATAGCAGGAGTGATTGCAACAAACACTACGCTTTCTAGAGAAGGATTACATTCAGAAAATAAAACTGAAATGGGCGGATTAAGCGGTAAACCCTTAACCAAACGTTCCACCGAAGTTATTCGTTTTCTAAGTGAAAAAAGCAACAAAGCATTTCCAATCATTGGCGTAGGAGGAATTCATTCTGCTGATGAAGCCATCGAAAAATTGAATGCCGGAGCCAGTCTCATCCAGCTCTATACGGGCTTTATCTATGAAGGTCCGGGATTAATCAAGGAAATCAACAACCGAATTTTGAAAGAAGTATAATTCCTAATTCGTAATTCCAATGTTTCTCCTCGCTTCCATCGCTTTAACGCTTTCCCCGGGACCGGATATTCTGTATGTCCTCACCCAAAGCATCTCCAATGGGAAAAAGTATGGCATTGCTACTGCATTAGGTTTAGTCTCCGGAATTTTGGTACACACCACCTTAATCGCTTTAGGAGTTTCAGCAGTGATTAAAGAATCGGAAATAATTTTCACAGTAATCAAAATTTTTGGAGCTTGTTATTTACTTTGGATTGCCTACCAAGTCTATAAAGCTCCTGCTTCCATTACTTTGAATACCTCGGCAAAGCCACAAAAATCAATACTGGCTTTAGTGAAACAAGGGTTCATCATGAATGTATTAAACCCAAAAGTAACCTTGTTTTTCTTAGCTTTTTTCCCCGGATTCATTGACGAAAAGGCAGGCAATGTCACCCAACAGATTTATGTGCTGGGCTTTTTATTCATGCTCCAGGCCTTTCTGATTTTTGCTACGGTCAGCATCCTCGCTGATAAACTAACAGGTTTTATTCGCCACAACGAAAAGTTTGCCGTGTTTTTAAAGTGGTTACAAATTATTGTTTTTGTAGGTATAGCGGTGTTGATTTTGGTTTAGTTGTTGAAAAGAAATGGCTATTACTTATAAGGTTTAACTAATAAAATTCAAGTTCATAACCTTTTTTGACACTATGATCCACTGAAAATCGTCCCGAAAAGACCCACTGCCAGTTCTGCCCAAATAAGAAA
>JAKLIC010000055.1 GCA_022709825.1 Bacteroidota bacterium
AATTTTTATATTCGATTAGGTAAGGTAGAAAACCTTACCTAATCGAAATACAATGTATTAAATTGTTAATTTTCAGCACTGGTGTAAACCGGGAATGTAGAGCTAGTGCCATCTTCAAAGTCAACTTTTACACCAACCATTCCAAATTTATGATTTGCGATATACGTAATTTTATTGATTCCACTCACTCTATTTGAATTGCCTAATGTTGATTCCACTTGAATAGTTTTAATCATGTAAAAACCATATGGATAATCATCAACACCGGTTTTACTAACAACGGTTCTAACGTTTCCTGATGTTCCGGCAGCATATGTGTCGCCAACGGAAGAATCATATTTAACTAAAACGCCTGCTAAAGGACCGGTAACGCATTTAATGCCACCTGTTGTTTGTTGGATTTTTAAATTGTCAATAGAAACAGAATTGCCGTCAATTACCACGCCGGGGAAATTGGAAATCATATTTTTCACTAACGAATTAGTTACAGTAGCTTGAGCACTATAGCTTGAAATTCCGTCTTCAAGGCTTTCTACTACTGCCGAAAAATCACTTACACCAGCAATTTCAGACGAACTTGAAGTTACAGTTACACCAACTAAACCCATCTCAGACTGAGCCCCAGTTATTTCATTGGGATCATCTTTATCAACCAAATCATCACATGATACGCTTAAAATTCCTACAGAAAAGAAAATAAGCAAGTTTACTAAATTTTTCATGATATATATTTTTAATAATTATGAAATATCAACTTTATCACTATTAAAGTTAAGAAATTATCAAATTAAAACCTAATAAATTCCTAATAAATTCCTCATAAAAAGAATGTTTACATCAATTAAATTAACTTAAAAAAATAAAAGCAATTCTTCTCTTTTTTATCTATTCACTTTTTATATTTTTGCATCATTATGGCAAAACAAGAAGATAATTTTAAGAACGTAATTTCACATGCAAAAGAGTACGGATTCATTTTTCCGTCGAGTGAAATTTACGACGGTTTAAGTGCGGTATACGACTATGCTCAAAACGGAGCAGAATTAAAGAAAAATATCAGAGAATATTGGTGGAAATCAATGGTGCAAATGCACGAAAACATCGTAGGAATTGATGCGGCGATTTTTATGCATCCCACCACTTGGAAAGCTTCCGGTCACGTGGATGCGTTTAACGACCCATTGATTGACAACAAAGATTCAAAAAAAAGATACCGTGCCGATGTTTTAATTGAAGATTATGCCGAGAAGTTAAATCAAAAAGCACAAAAGGAAATAGACAAAGCCAAAGAACGTTTTGGAGAAGCTTTTGACGAGGCACAATTTGTGGCAACTAATGCCCGTGTGATGGAATACAAAGCTAAACAGCGTGAAATTCTGGAAAGAATGGCACGTTCTTTGGGGAATGATGATTTAACCGATGTAAAAGCGTTAATTGAAGAATTAGAAATTGCTTGTCCGGAATCAGGATCAAGGAATTGGACAGAAGTACGTCAGTTTAACTTGATGTTTGGGACAAAAATAGGGGCTTCTGCCGATTCTTCTATGGATTTATATTTACGTCCTGAAACTGCTCAGGGAATTTTTGTAAATTTCTTAAACGTACAAAAATCGGGTCGTATGAAAATTCCATTTGGAATTGCTCAAACCGGAAAAGCCTTTAGAAACGAAATTGTAGCTCGTCAATTCATCTTTCGTATGCGTGAATTTGAACAGATGGAAATGCAGTTTTTTGTTAAACCGGGGGAAGAAATGAAATGGTATGAATACTGGAAAGAAACCCGTCTAAAATGGCATTTATCGCTAGGTTTAGGTAGAGAAAATTACCGTTTTCACGACCACGAAAAATTGGCTCATTATGCCAATGCGGCAGCGGATATCGAATTTAATTTTCCTTTTGGATTCAAAGAATTAGAAGGAATTCACTCGAGAACAGATTTTGATTTGAAAGCCCACGAACAATATTCTGGCAAAAAATTGCAATATTTTGATACAGAGGAGAATAAAAATTATGTTCCATATGTGGTAGAAACTTCAGTTGGTTTGGATCGTATGTTTTTGGCTGTTTTCGCCAATTCATTAACAGAAGAAACGTTAGAGGATGGTTCAACGAGAACAGTTTTACGTTTACCATCGGTTTTAGCACCAACTAAAGCGGCTGTTTTACCTTTAGTCAAGAAAGACGGGTTGCCTGAAATTTCAAGAAAGATTGTAGAAGAATTGAAGTGGGATTTCAACGTGGCATATGATGAAAAAGATGCTGTGGGTCGTCGTTACAGAAGGCAAGATGCGTTGGGCACACCTTTTTGCATTACGGTTGACCACCAAACGGCAGAAGATGAGACGGTTACTATTCGTCACCGTGATACCATGCAACAAGACCGCGTGAAAATTTTTGAGCTAAGAGACATCATTACAAATGATGTTTCGATGCGAAATTGGTTGATGAAAATGTAAGTTTTCAAAATTTGAAATAAAAAAAAAGCCCAAATTTAAAGTAATTGAAATTTGGGCTTTTAATTTATTGTTTAGAATCTATATCCAACAGTTATACCACCTCTTCCAATAAATTCATAATCGCGATTATCATTATATTCACTGAATAAGTTTCTCCCTACACCGGCATTTATTTCAAAAACAACGCCTCTTTTTGAAACCCATTTTCCTCCTACGCCAATACCAAAGGCAAAATCGGTAATGGTTTTATTGATATCTTCATAGTTATAGTTATAATCATAAATATAGTCATCCACTTGATTTAACATCCCAAAACCTTCTAAAAAAAATCCGGCAGCCGGTTTTTCACCAAAGTAGAAACGATAATAAGGGGTAATAGAAAAAACGACATCTTGATCATTGGTGAAAGGAATGTTTACACTAATTCCAATTCCTGATTCTTCGTTTAATAATCGTTCATAAGTAGCTTCAAAACTCCCCAAAACTAAAAATAAAGCATTTCCTTTCAATTCATTCCTTTTGAATTCCGGAATTTCATTTTCTTGTGCAAAAGACGAAAAGCCGGTCAGGCAAATAAGTAAAAAAAGTGTTTTTCTCATAATTTAATTGATTTATTTTTTTTTACGAAAGTAACAAATAACATGCCATTTTTCGTATAAAAGTCTGTGAAAATTCTTTATTTTTTTGATTTAATTTATTTCATTCAATGACGCTTTTCTAGGGATTTAATTTTTAGTGAAAAATGTTATACTAGTTTTTAATCGGAAATTTTTGCGTGTTATCGAAACGTTAGAAAATTACTTTTAAAAGGACTTTTTTTAACTTATGTTTGTTAATAATTATAATGATTTACACAAAAATACCCCGATTATTATAAGTAAAATTGTTAAAGTGTAAAACTGCCCCTTATTTTTACGCAAATAACCTACAAATCAGCATAATATAACAAAAAACAGAACGAAAGGTTGTTGGTGCTTCCTCCGTTTTTGATTTGATTTGATAGGTTTATGAAGTATTCATATATCATTCTTGACGATGATACTAAAAGTATTTTGAAAATACAGTCCGTAATGGAAAGTTTTTCAAATTTTACACTTTTAGGCTCAGCTACACAGTATGATGATGCTTTAAACTTAGTCTTAGAATATCAACCTGATTTTGTTTTCCTGGAAATCAATCCAATTTCCACCTCTTCCAATCTTTCTTTGTTGTTAATCAATGAATTACATCGATATTTAAAAAAAACACCAAAAATTATTGCCACTTCACATGATTCTTCCAAAGCATTTGAAGCGGTAAAATATGATGTGTTGGATTTTTTGATTAAACCATTTGCAATTAGCGATGTTCGTAAAGCCTTATTGCGATTTGAAAAAACCATTGATGTTCCCGTAATTCGTTTAAATCCTGAGCCACGTAAACTTCAAGAGTTTAAAAATAGTGAACCGGAAGAAGCGTTTTTAAAGGAGAAGGAAATATCAAACCAACCAATTTCACTAAAAGCGGAACCAATTTCTTATACATCACTAAACGATGAGTTATTTTCGCTTTTAAGAAATGAAATAGCCGGACTTAAAGAGGCACTTTTGGAAATGGCTAGTAGCCAGAAATCAGAGGTGAACACGGAACTTATTGTAAATCAACTTGTAAAAACGATTGAAGAGCATTTCCCTCAAGATAAAATCACGGTTGATTTAGAACCATTGCTTTCAGAAATTAAAACGATTTCAAAAGATTCTTCTTTAAATAGCAAAGTAAAAGAAGAAGTAAGCCGGAATTTAATTTGCATAAAATCGTATGGTGATTATCGCTTTTTAGAGTTAGACGAAATTGCTTTTTTGAAGGCTGATAATAATTCAACGGATATCACCATGAATAATGGAGAAGTCATTATAGCATTCAAAACATTAAAATATTTTGAAGAAAATCTGCCTAATTACTTCTTTAGAATTCACAACAGCTATATTGTCAACAAAAATTATGTTTCAAGAGTCCACACGGGAAATACGGTTTGTTACATAAAAAACACGAAAACACAACTTCCGTTTTCAAAGAGTTATAAAGAGAATGTTGAACTTATTATTGCCCAATTAGCGGGGTCAGATTTTAAAGACATTTAAAAGACTCTATTCTACCAAGATTTAATACCAATCCACACCTAAACGGATTACACTCACCATTCACCCCTTGATTTTATTGGCTGTACGAGAGATGCACTATACTTTTACATCGTGAATGAAAGGTGTCCCCACGTTAGGCAGCCATCTTTATGCATAATCACAGTTAATAAGAATAGCATACCATTATTAAAGAATAGCACCAAAAATTTTATTTACGAAATAACTTAAAACACAAAATACCATGAAGACATTATTTGCATTTTTAGGATTGTTTATGTTTGCTTCTGTTTCTTCAACAGATTTAACTGAAAGCACAATAACAAGTAACGAACCTCAGTTAATGGAGACAGGAGAGTATTCAACTAGTCCATCTAAAAAAAGAGATTTAGTAATGACTACTGAAACAGGAGAGTATTCAACAAGTCCTTCTAAAAAGAGAGATTTAGTTATGGCTACTGAAACTGGAGAATATTCAACTAGTCCATCTAAAAAGAGAGATTTACCACATGTAACTGAGTCAACATCTGAAACAGGAGAGTATTCAACAAGTCCTTCTAAAAAGAGAGATTTAGTTATGGCTACTGAAACAGGAGAATATTCAACTAGTCCATCAAAAAAGAGAGATTTAGTTTAAATTTCAACACGAAATAAAATATATTTAAGACTACTTTTTAAAGTAGTCTTTTTTTTTATTTATATTTGGCTAGCCTTAATTTACAAAACTTGAAAAAAAGAACTTTACTAATATCATTTACATTTGTTTTTTTGGTGTATTGTTCCGATAATAAAAGCAATTTTTCGGATAATACAAAAAAGCAAGATTCTCTTGCGATATTCTTAGATAATGCATTTGATGAAAACTTAAGTTTTGATGAGCGGTATTCAAATAATGCCAAAGCCCTAAAAATAGTAGAAGCCCTTCCCAATGATTCCAGCAATCGAAAAAATTATTTAAGAGTAGCTATTCGCTATTTTAATTTAAACAAATTTGATGACTTTAAGAGAACAGCTGAAAAAGTAAAAAATCTTTCGTCAGAAGTAAAAGACACAATTAATTCAGCTAGAGCCAATGCTTTTTTGGGAGATTATTATAAAAAAATAACTAAAAGCGATAGTGCTTTTTTATATTACAATCAAGCAGAGAAAGAATATATAAAACTAAAAGACAACCTCAATATTGGGGAGATGTATTTAAACAAAGCAGAAATCCAATTCAACAATCGCGATTTTAGAGGAGCAGAAAATACGGCCTACATTGCCATGAAGTTTTTGCGATTAGGTAAAGACAGTTATTTAGAATACCAAGCTTTAAGTCTAATCGGAATGTGTTTAACGGAACTGACAGAATATGATAATGCAATTGATTTTCATAAAAAAGCGTTGGCAATCGTAGATAGAAATGAAATTCCGACATTCTTGCAACGTAGAGCGAGTACACTCAACAATATTGGATTAATCTACAAAAACAAAAATGATTTTGCTCAGGCTTTACTAAATTTCAGATTAGCCTATAAAGAGCCTAATTTAGAAAAGGATGATGCAGCTCTTTACGCTATGGTTTTAGATAATCTTGCACATGCTAAGTTAAAAGAGAATGATTTTACAGATTTACCCGGTTCTTTTTATACAGCTTTGAAGATTAGAGACAGCTTGAAAATTACAACAGGAATCATTGTTAACAAAATTCACATATCTGAATATTATGATGCTAAAAAGCAAAAAGACAGTGCGTTAAAATATGCCAATGAAGCACATAGTCTTGCATTATCTTCAAATAGTATTGGACATCAGTTGTTAACTTTAAAGCAATTAGGAAATGTTGAAACTGAAAAAAGTAATTTTTATTCAAAAGAATATGTTAGTTTAAGTGATACTTTAATACAAACTGAAAGAAAGGTTAGTGAAAAATTTGCCCGAATTGAATTTGAAACAGATGAATTCAAGCGACAAAAAGAACAATTAACAATTCAAAATCGAAATATTATTCTTTTTGCTTTATTAGCATTTTTTATTGTTGTTTTGCTTTACATTATTCGAGATCAACGAAGTAGAAATGCCCGTTTTAAATTACGTGAAGCTCAACAACGTGCTAATGAGGAAATATATGCTTTGATGTTGAGTCAACAAAAAAAATTAGATGAAGTTGTTCAAAAAGAGAAACAGCGAATCGGCCAGGAGTTACATGATGGAGTTCTAGGGCGTTTGTTTGGGGCGAGGTTGAATTTGGACAGTTTAAATAAAAAAGACGATGAGCAGGCAGTTGCCGGAAGAAATCATTATATTTCAGAATTAAAAAATATTGAACAGGATATTCGAGAGATTTCTCATGAATTGAATAGAGAGAAATTTGCCTTGATTAATAACTTTGTGGCCATCTTAACTAATTTATTTGAAGAACAGAAAACATTATCTGAAGATACTGATTTAAAGTACAGCATTGATTCAGCTATTAAGTGGGACAAAGTGGGTAACAATATTAAAATTAATGTTTACCGCATCATTCAAGAGTCGTTACAAAATATTAATAAGTATGCAGCGGCTAAAAATATTTCTATTAATTTGATTAAAGATGCCGATAACCTGCACATCAATATAATTGATGATGGTGTTGGTTTTGATGTTGATAAAAAAAGTAAAGGAATTGGTTTGCAAAATATAGAATCTCGCGTAACTTCGTGCCACGGAACATTTGAATTAAAATCAAAAAAAGGAAAAGGAACAAGTATTGCCATTGATATACCATTAGAACAACAACCCACTACATAGCCATGTCAAAAAATTACCAAATTATTATTGTTGATGATCATCCTTTCATCATTGAGGCCTACAAAAATGCTTTAAAAAGCTACAGTGCTAATAACTTTGATTATACAACCACTCAGGCCAATAATTGTAAATCAGCTTATGAAATTATTACGACGGCATCACAACCGTTTGATATTGCATTTCTAGATATAAGTATGCCTCCTTATGAAGAAAAAAACATTATGTCAGGAGAGGATTTGGCTAAATTGCTTCGTAAGGTGATGCCTGATTGTAAAATCATCTTGTTGACCATGCACACCGAGTTAATCAAAATCAATTCAATTATTAAAGAGATTAATCCAAATGGACTAATTATTAAAAACGATTTGACCTTTGATGAATTATTGAATGCATTTAATAAAATTTTAAATAATGATAATTATTACAGTCAAACGGTAGTAAAGTTTGTGAGTCAATCTCAATACGAAAATCTACAGGTTGATGAATTTGATAAACAAATATTATTTCATTTATCTAAAGGAGTTAAAACCAAAGATCTTCCCAGTTATGTCCCACTTTCATTAAGTGCCATTGAAAAGCGAAAATTAAATTTGAAAGAAATTCTTAGCGTAAAGGGAAGTAGTGATATAGAGCTTATTACAGAAGCAAAAAACAAGGGGTTGATTTAATCACCCCTTTTTTATTGGAATTAACCGTAGTAAAATTGGCGTAAAACCACATCCTTTTTTGTGGGAAACCGTAATTAAAGTATTGAAAATCAATATACTTTTACATCGAGTTAGTTAGCATACTAGAATTTACAAATCAACCTAAGAACAAAACAGAGTAACCCGATTCAAATACCACCCTTTTGTAAGTCCCCAATGACTTAACCTACTTATCGGTCGCTCAAAAAAATCATAAAAGCAATAGGCCCCAAACTATTGCTTTTTTATAATTAATCAGTAAAATTCCCATTACGGGAAACCACATTAAAATAAGCGTGAACCCGTAACACATTCTACGGAGAACCGTATTTAAAAATAAAAAACACCAGCTTATCTTTACATCATCAATAACGAAGTATTTATCATAATAAAAATATTGACCTAAGAACGTAACTAAGTAGTCGAACCCGAAGAAGAAATACCACCCTTTTGCCCCAACGAAAGATCTGATTCAAACCAAAGACAGCTACTTAAAAAGTCAACACTAAAAAAAGCGAAACACCCCAATGTCTCGCTTTTTTTATTGCCTTTTTTAATAAATAATCAGTAAAATTTCCATTACGGGAAACCACATCAAAATAAGCGTGAACCCGTAACACATTCTACGGAGAACCGTATTTAAAAATAAAAAGTACCAGGCTATCTTTACATCATCAATAACGAAGTAATTATCATAATAAAAATATTGACCTAAGAACGTAACTAAGTAGTCGAACC
>JAKLIC010000056.1 GCA_022709825.1 Bacteroidota bacterium
AACAGAAAACGGATTATTTTCAATCGGACACCAAGCTCCCAACAACACACTATCGGTGCCTACTTTCATAGCACATCTATCTTGTTGAATAGCAAACATTTTGAAATTAAAAATTGACATTTTTTTAAAATTTTAAACCATTAAGAATTAAGATTCATTAAGTTTTGCCTTAATTTCTTAATTCTTAATGGTTCAAAGTTGTTATTATGGTTTAAAAATTTATGTTTAAAGATACATTTCCACTAAACCTTCCGGTAAATTCATCACTACTTTTTTATTTTCGCGATCAATTTTTACCAAAAAATGGTCTATCATGGGAATAAGTAATTCAACATTACCATTCAACACTTCAAAAAGCGGTTGAGCAGTAGTATCATTAATAGAAACAATTTTGCCCACAACTCCAAGTCGTTGGTCTTCCACTTCAAAACCTATCACTTCGTGGTAATAAAATTGATTTCCCTCTAGTTTTGGAAGAAAAGATAAAGGCAAATAAAGTTCACAACCCATGATTTCATCCGCATCGGCCTCTGAATTTACATCTTCAAATTTACATCTCAGAAAGTCATTTTTATGTAGGGAACTATTTTCAATAAAAAATGGAACCAAATTTTTGTTGAATTCAACAAAAACTGATTCCATATTTTCATATAATTCGGGTTCGTCAGTATCTAAATAGACTAAAACTTCCCCTTTGAAACTAAATTTTTTAGCGATTTTGCCAAGATAGAAACAATCTTCTTTACGCATTATCGCAAGGTATTAAGCTTCTTTTTCTTCGTTTGCTTCTTCAGCAGCTGTAGATTCTTCCACAGCAGGGGTTTCTTCGGTAGCTACTTCAGCAGCCACTTCGCTAACCTCTTCCACTGTTTCTTCGGCAACCTCTTCTGTTACTTCAGCAGCTTTTGCAGCCTCAGCAGCAGCATTAGCTCTTTTTTCATTCGCTACTTTTTCAGCTTTTAAAGCTTCAGCTTTTACTTTCGCTTCAGCTTTTGATAAACCTTCTTTTTTAGAAGTTACTTTGTTAGTTTTTTCATCAATCCAAGCCGCTAATTTTGCATCAGCTTGTTCTTGTGTTAATGCACCTTTTCTAACACCACCATCCAAATGATGTTTCAATAACGCACCTTTGTATGAAAGGATTGCTCTTGCTGTATCTGTTGGTTGAGCTCCATTGTGTAACCATTGAACAGCACTGTCCAAGTTTAAATCAATTGTAGCTGGGTTAGTGTTTGGATTGTAAGTTCCGATCTTGTCTAAGAATTTACCATCTCTTTTGGCTCTTGAATCAGCAGCCACAATCCAGAAAAAAGGTTTTCCTTTTTTACCGTGTCTTTGTAATCTAATTTTTACTGGCATAATCGTATGATTAAATTTTGAGGTACTCGACCTCTGTTAATTAAGGGTGCAAATGTATAAAATATTTTTGGATTAGAGATCATACTGAAAAAAAATAGTAAAAAACCTTAAATCGTATGTTTTTAACAAAAAACAATGCAGAATATTGGAGAGAAAAACTATTTTTGTCTTTTTAACTTATCAGTGTTTCAAATTATATTTTTATAAATATGAAAAAAATAATTTCAGTAGTAATTTTAGCCTTGTTTTTCATTTCGTGTGAAGAAGATGTTGTATTAAATAGCCCGTCTATCCAAGGAAAATTAGATAATGTTTTTTGGAGAGCAATAGATTCTGAAGCCTTATTAGATGAGAATGGTGGATTAACAATTACAGGCTTTGGAAGAAAACAAAAGATGATTTTGCATACCTCTTCTAAAAACAAGGGTATATATGTTTTAGGGAACAGTACAGCTCGCTATGCTAATTTTGAAAGTGATATTGACGGAACATTATTAATTTATCACACCGGTAAAGATATTGGAGGCGATGGTCAAATTGAAATTACGGAATTTGATTCTAACAAAGGAACTGTGTCCGGAACGTTTCGTTTTAATGCCATAAATGACGAAAATAATCCTTTAGGAGGCGAGATACTTAACTTTAATCAAGGCGTTTTTTATAAAATACCGGTCATTGGGTTTACGGATTAAGAACATTATAAAATACATATTTAAAAGCCATTTTGCTCAAAACAAGATGGCTTTTAAATTTTAAATGAGCCAAAATAAAATAAAAGACACATTTATAGTAGATTAGAATTTAATTCGCTTACCTTTGTGTCAAATAATATTTTTGATATGAACATTTTTGTAGGAAGTCTTCCATTCAGTATTGAGGAAGCAGATTTAAGAGAGTCTTTCGAGGCTTACGGAGCAGTTGACTCTGTAAAAGTTGTAACTGATAAATTTACTGGAAGAAGTAAAGGATTTGGTTTTGTTGAAATGCCAAACGATGAGGAGGCATTAAAAGCTATTGAAGAACTTAACGGTGCTACCGTTCAAGGTCGTGCAATTGTAGTAAACAAGTCTGAGCCAAAACCGGAAGGTGAAAGAAGAAGCTTCAACAACAACCGTTCAGGCGGTGGTGGTGGTTACGGTGGTGGTGGAAACAGTCGTGGTGGCGGTGGCTACAGCGGTGGTGGAAACAGTCGCGGTGGCGGAGGCGGAGGAAGATACTAGTATTTTTTCTTTATACATTTACAAAACCATTCTGAGCAATCAGAATGGTTTTTTGTTTTGTTGATAACTAAAATTGATTGCTATTTCTCAAAAATGTATTTTTGTTTCTATTCCAATTGCTGCTTTTGGCTCTTGCCTTTTGCCTAATTCGCTTCAAAAATGTATTTAATCTTCGACACCGAAACCACCGGCTTACCCAAACGTTGGGATGCACCTGTTACCGAGACCGACAATTGGCCTCGGTGTATTCAAATTGCTTGGCAATTGCATGACGAAATGGGTAATTTGGTCGAGCATCAAGATTATCTAGTGCAACCGGAAGGATTTAATATTCCGTATGATGCCGAACGAATTCATGGAATTTCAACGGAATTGGCTCAGCAAGGTGGAATTTCTTTAAATGAAGTACTTGAAAAATTCAATATTGCATTAAGTAAAGCTAAATTTATTGTTGGACAAAATGTTGGTTTTGATGTCAACATTATGGGGTGCGAATTCTATCGGATGAATATGGATTCTCCTATGAGTTCTATGCCTGTTTTAGACACGTGTACAGAAGTTACGGCTTCTTTGTTAAGACTTCCCGGCGGGCGTGGTGGAAAATTCAAATTACCAACCTTAACCGAATTGCATCAATACCTTTTTGGTGTTCCATTTTCAGAAGCCCACAATGCAACTGCCGACGTGGAAGCAACAACCAGGTGTTTTTTGGAATTGATTAAAAGAGAAATTTTTACCAAAGAAGAACTTGATGTTCCGATTGATTATTTCAAAAATTTTAATGAACAAAATCCGAAAGAAATTCAACTCATCGGATTAAAACATATTAATTTGAAAGAAGCTTCCGAAGCCATTCGGAAACAATTTCAAAAAGAACAACCCAAAGAAGTTGCCAAAACGGATTTGGTTGAAAATCAACAAGCATTAGTTGAAGTTGATTTTGTGCATTTGCATAATCATTCCCAATTTTCAGTATTGCAATCCACTATTTCGGTAGCCGATTTAGTAAAAGCCGCCATAAAAAATAAAATGCCAGCCGTTGCCATGACCGATATTGGTAATATGATGGGAGCTTTTCATTTTGTTCGTGATGTTTTATATCATAATAAATCGGCTGAAGCTAAAAATAAAGCTGCCATTGAAGCCGGAGAAAATCCAACCGAAACCATTATCAAACCGATTGTAGGTTGCGAATTTTTTGTCTGCGAAAATCACAAAGATAAAACCAGAAAAGACAATGGTTACCAAGTGGTTTTGTTGGCTAAGAATAAAAATGGGTATCACAATTTAGCCAAAATGTCCTCCATTGGATTCACAGAGGGTTTTTATTATGTGCCACGAATTGACAAAGAAGTTATTCAAAAATATAAAGAAGATATCATTGTATTGTCCGGAAGTTTAGCCGGAGAAGTTTCCAATAAATTATTGAATATCGGTGAAAATCAAGCCGAAGAAGCCCTGCTTTGGTGGAAAACTGAATTTGGTGATGATTTTTACATCGAACTCATGCGGCATAACCAAGAAGATGAAAACCGTGTAAATACTTCGTTGATTTCATTAGCCAAAAAGCATGACGTAAAAACGGTGGCTACCAACAATGTTTTTTATGTGGATAAAGAAAATGCTAATGCTCACGATATTTTGCTTTGTGTTCGCGATGGTGAAAAACAAGCCACTCCAATAGGAAGAGGTCGCGGTTATCGCTACGGTTTGCCCAATCAGGAATATTATTTCAAGTCGGGCGACGAGATGAAAAAACTCTTTGCCGATTTACCGGAAGCCATTTTAAATATTAATGAAGTTGTCGATAAAATAGAAATTTTCGATTTGGCTCGTGGTGTTTTACTTCCAAAATTTGATATTCCACAAGATTTTTTAGTTGCAGAAGACGAACAGGATGCTGGTAAAAGAGGTGAAAATTTATATTTGAGACATCTTACCTTTGAAGGTGCAAAAAAACGCTACGGAACCATTACGCCTGAAATCGAAGAGCGATTGGATTTTGAATTAAAAACCATCGAAAACACAGGTTATCCCGGTTACTTTTTGATTGTTCAGGATTTTATTAGAGCCGCTCGTGAAATGGATGTTTCAGTGGGACCCGGACGTGGTTCGGCTGCCGGTTCAGTGGTAGCCTATTGTTTATGGATTACAAACATTGATCCCTTGGAATACGATTTGCTTTTTGAGCGTTTCCTTAATCCTGATCGTGTTTCCATGCCCGATATTGACATCGATTTTGATGATGAAGGTCGTGGTCGAGTGATGCAATATGTAATTGATAAATACGGTTCAAATCAGGTGGCACAGATTATTACTTATGGTAAAATGGCAACCAAGTCATCTTTGAGAGATACCGCTCGAGTGCTCGATTTACCTCTTTTTGAAGCGGATAAATTAGCTAAATTAATTCCGGGAATGATGCCTGGAAAATGGAGTTTAGCCCGATTTTTATCCGATTCGATTGAAGAAGTAAAAAAAGCTGTTCGTTCAGATGAATTTGATAATATTAAAGAATTAATTGCGATTGCCAACGAAGGTGAATTAGCCGGAGAAACTATCCAACAAGCAAAAGTTTTGGAAGGTTCGTTGCGAAATACCGGAATTCACGCATGCGGAGTAATTATTACACCAAGTGACATCACTAATTTCGTTCCCGTAGCCACAGCCAAAGATTCTGAATTATATGTAACCCAATTTGACAACTCAGTAGTGGAAAGTGCCGGATTGTTAAAGATGGACTTCTTGGGTTTGAAAACCCTTACCTTAATTAAAGACACAGTTAAATTAGTTAAATACAGAACCGGAATTGAACTTGATCCGGATGCTTTTCCAATCGATGATGTCAAAACATATGAGTTATTTCAACGTGGAGAAACAGTTGGAATTTTCCAATATGAATCGGTTGGAATGCAAAAGTACCTTCGTGATTTAAAACCTACCGTTTTTGGAGATTTAATTGCGATGAATGCTCTTTATCGTCCGGGACCATTGGAATATATTCCGTCTTTTGTTCTTAGAAAAAATGGACAAGAAGAAATAAAATATGACTTAGATGCTTGTGCAGAATATTTAAGCGAGACCTACGGAATTACAGTATATCAAGAGCAAGTAATGCTTTTGTCTCAATCTTTAGCCGATTTTTCAAAAGGTGATGCCGACGTTTTGCGTAAAGCAATGGGAAAAAAAGATCGAGCAACGTTGGATAAAATGAAACCAAAATTCATAGAACAAGCAGCATCCAAAGGTCACGATGCAACTGTTTTAGAAAAAATTTGGAAAGATTGGGAAGCGTTTGCGAGTTACGCCTTCAACAAATCGCACTCCACTTGCTACGCTTGGATTGGTTATCAAACCGCTTTTCTTAAAGCTCATTATCCTGCGGAGTACATGGCGGCGGTGCTTTCTAACAACATGAACGATATCAAACAGGTTTCGTTTTTTATGGAAGAATGTAAGCGAATGGGTTTGCGAGTATTAAGTCCTGATGTCAACGAATCATTTTATAAATTCACTGTTAATGACAATGGTGCGATTCGTTTCGGGATGGGAGCTATTAAAGGAGTTGGTGCCGGAGCTGTAGAAACAATCGTTCAAAACCGATTGAAAGAAGGAAAATATAAGTCAATTTTTGATTTGGCTAAACGGATTGATTTACGTGCCGCCAATAAAAAAGCCTTTGAAAACCTAGCTTTAGCAGGTGGTTTTGATGGTTTTACAACAACGCATCGTGCTCAGTATTTTCATCATGATGGGGACAATATCACTTTTTTGGAAAAAGCCATTCGTTACGGAGCAAAATTTCAGGAAAATGAAAATTCAGCTCAAGTAAGCTTGTTCGGTGAAGCAAGTGATGTTCAAATAGCCGAACCGGTTGTTCCGCCTTGTGTCGAATGGAATACAATGGAAAAGTTAGCCAAGGAAAAAGAAGTAGTCGGAATTTATATATCCGGACATCCGTTAGATGATTTTCGTTTTGAAATGAAATATTTCTGTAATTCTAAATTAGACCATCTTAAACATTTAGAACAGCATCTTAATAAAACACTCTCTTTTGGGGGAATAATTACAAGTGTACAACATCGTGTGGCACAAAATGGAAAAGGCTGGGCATCTTTTATACTTGAGGGTTATGATGAAAGCCACGAATTTAGGATCTACGGAGAGGAATATTTAAAATTCAGGCATTTTATCATTCAAAACAATTTTACATTTATTAAAGTAATGGTTCGCGAAGGCTGGGCCAATAAAGAAACCGGTAAAAAAGGGGATGCCAGAATTCAATTTCAATTGATTCAATATTTACAGGATGTGTTGCCTCAATTTGCTAAAAAGCTCACGATTCAGATGAATATTATGATGATTCATCAAAATTTAATTGCTGAATTAAATGATATTTTTAAAACTTATAAAGGGGATAATACGGTAACTTTTGAAATAATGGAATTAGAAAAAGTGAAAAATGAAATCGAAATAAAACCGGTTTTAATTCCAGTTGATGAGGATTTAGATATGGAAAATTTAGAAGACATTGAAATTGAAATGGAAGCTCCAAAAGAGAATGTTAAAGTCGTTAATCAATTGGTTATGCCGAGCAGAAAATTGAAAGTTCAAATTAGCAATGAACTGTTATCCGAATTAGAAAAAAAACAAATTGATTTTCGATTAAATTAATTATCAATTCCACAAATACATTCATAATCAAAACTAATTTTCAATTAACATCTTATTAAGTTTTAAATTTTTAAATTTGCAGAGTTAAAAAAACAAGAACGTTAATCTAAAAAAAATATATAAAAATGGCATTAGCAATAACAGACGCTACTTTTGATGAAGTAGTTTTAAAATCAGACAAACCGGTAGTAGTAGATTTTTGGGCAGCTTGGTGTGGACCTTGTAGAATGGTTGGACCAGTTATCGACGAAATTCACGGGGAATATGAAGGTAAAGCAGTAGTGGGTAAAGTAGATGTAGATGCAAACCAAGAATTTGCTGCAAAATATGGTGTTAGAAACATTCCAACCGTGTTAATTTTCCAAAATGGAGAAGTAGTTGGTCGTCAAGTAGGGGTTGCTCCTAAAAAAACGTATACAGATGCAATTGATGCATTGTTGTAATAAGTAAAAAAATAAATATGAATAAAGGTCTGGTGTAAATCAGGCCTTTTTTGTTTGTTAAATTAATTTTCAAATAGAATCATTTTCAAATTTTCAAATTATCTTTGAGCTATGAAGATAGAAGATCAAAAAGAAATAATTTCTGGTTTTAAACACCTCGAACTACTTGCCAATCAAGTTGTAGAAGGTTTTATTTCCGGTATGCATAAATCACCATTTCACGGTTTTTCGGCTGAATTTGCAGAACATAAAGTCTATAATCAAGGCGAAAGCACGAAATATATTGATTGGAAATTGTTTGCCAAAACCGATCGATTGTATACCAAAAGATACGAGGAGGAGACCAATCTGCGTTGCCATTTGATTATTGACAATTCTTCTTCGATGCATTATCCGAAGTTAAAAGAAGGGGAGCCATTTTACGAAAGCAAAATTGGTTTTTCCGTATTGGCATCTGCTGTTTTGATGAATTTGCTTAAAAAGCAACGTGATGCAGTAGGTTTGAGTGTTTTTTCGGATGCATATGAATACTATGCTCCTGAAAAAGGAAGTGATCGCCATCATCGGATGATTCTGAACAAATTGGAAGACTTGTTGGAAAATCCAAAAGTGCCAAAACCTACAGAAACAGTTACTTTTCTACATCAGATTGCTGAAAAATTACATCGTCGTTCGATGATTGTTTTGTTTACGGATATGTTTCAAACGGGAGAAGAAACAGCATTGTTTAATGCCTTACA
>JAKLIC010000057.1 GCA_022709825.1 Bacteroidota bacterium
GTAAGCAACAGCTTGTTTAGACAAATCGTCATAAATAATTAAAGCCGGACGACCTGAATCACGGAAATATTCTCCGATTGCTGCTCCGGCAAATGGAGCATATACTTGCATTGGTGCAGGATCGGAAGCATTTGCTGCAACGATAATCGTATAAGCCATTGCTCCTTTGTCTTCTAATGTTTTTGCAATTCCGGCAACAGTTGAGGCTTTTTGTCCAATTGCTACGTAGATACAAAACACAGGTTGACCTGCATCATAAAATTCTTTTTGATTTAAAATGGTATCGATACAAACGGTAGTTTTACCTGTTTGACGGTCACCAATTACCAACTCACGTTGACCTCTTCCTACCGGAATCATCGCATCAATTGATTTGATACCCGTTTGCAATGGTTCAGTTACCGGTTGACGGAAAATTACTCCGGGAGCTTTTCTTTCCAATGGCATTTCATAAAGATCTCCACCGATGGGTCCTTTACCATCGATTGGATTTCCTAAAGTGTCTACTACACGACCTACCATTTGCTCACCCACTTTAAGGGAAGCGATACGTTGTGTTCTCTTTACAGTAGAACCTTCTTTGATACCTGTTGAAGGACCTAACAATACTACCCCAACATTATCTTCCTCCAAGTTCAATACGATTGCTTCCAATCCGTTGTCGAATTGCACTAACTCTCCGTATTGAGCATTTGATAAGCCGTAAACACGAGCAATACCATCACCTACTTGAAGTACTGTTCCTACTTCTTCTAACGATGCACCTGATTCAAAACCAGATAATTGTTTTTTTAATATTGCTGAAATTTCAGCAGGTTTAATTTCCGCCATTGTGCTCTATCTTTTTTGGAATATTAATTACTAAACTCTCTCTTTAATTCTTGCAATCTGTTTGAAACAGACGCATTGTATTGTTGGTCACCGATTCTTAAAATAAATCCTCCGATAATAGCAGGATCTACAATGTTTTCGATGGTGATTTTACTCATTGAAAACTCTTTGATTTTCGCTAAAACTTTCGCTTCTAAATCAGGAGTAATAGGAAAAGCGGTAGTGACTTTAGCTACTTCAATTCCGTTTAATACATCGTGTTGAGCGTTGTATTGTTGGGCAATTTCCGCTAAAATTTCAAAACGTTTGTTTTCCTTAAGCAATAAAAACAATCCTTTAGTATCCGGTTGAACCGCAGCAAAAATTTCAACAATCGCTGTATATTTTTCTTGTGGTTTTACCACTGGACTGATTAAAAAATGTTGTAACTCTTCGTTCGAACTTACGGTACTTAAAATCAAGTTCATGTCTTGATTCACCGCGTCGGCTCTTCCGTTGGAAACAGCATTTTCTATAATTGCTTTCGCATATCTAATCGCAGCTCTTGACATACGGATTAATTTAATTTAGCATCGCCTAACATTTTCTCAACCAATTTGGTTTGAGATTCTTTGTTAGACAATTCGTCTCTTAATACTTTTTCTGCAATTTCTAATGACAAGGTTGAAACTTGATTTTTCAACTCAGCCATTGCTGCATTTTTTTCGCTTTCAATAGCGGCTTTTGCCTGAGCAATCATTTTCTCACCTTGCGTTTGAGCTTCTGATTTTGCATCGTTAATCATTTTTTCTTTGATTTCACGAGCTTCTTTCATCATGGCATCACGTTCTGCTCTTGCTTCTGCTACTAACTTTTCATTAGAAGATTGAAGATTTAGCATTTCTTTCTTTGCATTTTCAGCAGATAATAATGCATTTCTAATTCCTTCTTCTCTTTCGTTAACCGCATCTAAAATTGGTTTCCAAGCGAATTTTCTCATTAAGAAAATCAACCCAATAAAGATGACAAGCATCCAAACAAACAAACCAAGTGAAAACTGTTCTATTAACTTATCCATTTATATAAATAATTTAGAAAATTTTAATTTTTTTAAAAACAACAGTTATAACCAACCGTCATAACTGTTGTTAATTTTTTTAGATTAAGATGCGAATAACGCAGCGAAACCAATACCTTCAATAAGAGCTGCTGCAATAAGCATAGCTGTTTGAATTTTTCCAGAAGCTTCTGGTTGACGAGCGATAGCGTCCATTGCTGAACCACCGATTTTACCAATACCTAAACCAGCACCGATAACGATTAATCCTGCTCCTACAATTGTTGGAATTTGCATAATGTATTTATTAATTAATTAAACATTCAATTTATTAATGATGCCCCTCCTCATGGTGGTGCTCTTCATTGGCCGCTCCAAAATAGAGAGCCGATAACATGGTGAAAATATAGGCTTGCAATGCAGCAACCAAAATTTCCAATAACGATAAGGCAAAAGCTAAGAAGAAGGATAAACTACTTCCTAACCAATTTTTGAAAATAAACATCAAACCAATGATACTCATTAATACTACGTGTCCAGCAACAATGTTTGCATAAAGACGTATCATTAATGAAAATGGTTTAATGATTGTTCCTAATAACTCAATTGGAGCTAAAATAATTTTCATTGGAGTTGGAACACCCGGCATCCAGAAAATATGTCCCCAATAATTTTTATTAGCAGTAAATGTTGTAATCAAATACGTTAAAATAGCAAGTCCTGCAGTAATGGCAATATTACCTGTAACGTTCACTCCCAGTGGAGTTAATCCGAACATATTTAAAAACCAAATAAAGAAAAAGATGGTCAATAAATAGCTCATGTATTTTTTATAATTCTTGTGCCCGATGTTTGGAATAGCAATGTCGTCTCTGATATAAAGAATGATTGGCTCAAAAAATCGTCCGGCTCCTGTAGCAATTCCACCGTTTTTAGCATATGATTTTGCTAGGCTTGAAAATAACCATAACATTAATACTCCAACTAAAAACATCATAAAAACGTTTTTAGTAATTGAAAAATCTAATGGTTTAGGATTGGTTGCGTGGTGATCTGCATCATAAGAAATAGTTCCCTGAGCATCTGTTTTATAAATTTTACCATGGTATAATTTATAAAAGTTTCCGTTACTTTCTGCTACCGATTCACCATGGTGAAATTTTGATGACATGAAAAACTGCACACCATTATCAACTAAAATAACCGGTAATGGAAAACCAACGTGATGTTCAACTTTTGAATCATCTTCCCAAGAAAACAAATGAAAATCATACGAATCTAGTAAGTGATGATTAATAAATTCTTTGATTTCCGTTTTTAAATCCTTTGGTTCTTCTGAATGTTGAGCTTCAACTTCTGTATGAACAGCTTCTGTATGAACTACTGTAGAATCTGAACTATTTGCAAAAGTAAGTAGCGGCAAAACCGAAACTAACAGTGCAACTATAAAATGAAGTGGTTTTTTTGAAATCACCATATTGTTTTTTAACTTAAATAGTTGGGTTCCTAAAATTTGGTGCAAAGGTACATTTTTTCTTTATTATGCAAGTGTATTGAAAAAAAAAATTTGATTAAAACGCAACTTAAAAGTGTGTTTACTGATTTTTGTTCAATAATCGTATGGTGATTAGTGTTTCAATTGCTAAAAATAGAATGAAAACGGCAAAAAAGTTAACTTTCTCAATGGTGTTTTCACTAGAAGAATTTAAAATAGGACGAAGTATAAAATAAGAAACTGCCATTTTTATTGATGTACAAACCAGGAATGTCATTCCGGTAGAATCAAAATTCTTTTCAGAAACTTTGATAATCACAAAAAGAATGATTTTTGAAAAGACAATATATATAAAATATAAAAATGGAATGGAGTAATAAAAATCTTGAGCGGCATTCTTCAACGTTGATTCTTGAAAAATAATAATGTGAATGATAAAAATTGGAACTACAACAAGTAGGAATTTATAAATGTCCCACAATTTTTTTATGCTTATCATTCTTCTTTGCTTAGTTGGTTCACTTGACGATAGACATTATACAAAGCTAAAAAAACACCAAGTAAAGTAAAAATTTTTGTGTTTGATTCGTTTACATTGCCATACTTTTCATCTAAAAACTGTCCGAAATACGAAAAAATAAAAATCACCACGCCCATTTGGATGGGAATATTGATGAGTTGCAGCCACTTATTAAGCGGTTTTTTCTTCGGTTCCGGAATCATTTTGAGGTAGTAGTGATTTTACATTAGGTTTCATCACGCAGGTAGCACTAAACTCAGCACCGGGTTCTACGGCCAATTTTCCGCAAATAACCTCACCGTGGATACTTGCTTTTGATTTGATACTTAAAATTTCTGTAACCTGTATTTTTCCGTCAAACTTACCTTCAATATCGGCATTTTTACAAATAATATCGCCTTTAACGCTTCCGGCGGGGCCAATAACTAATTTTCCTTTTGATTGAAAATTGCCAACTAAATGACCATCTAATCTAAAATCAGCAGAGGAAGAAATATCTCCTTTAATAATGGTACTTTCAACTATTCGGTTTGTTTTCCCAAGTAAATCGGTATATGATTTTGAATCTTTTTTAAACATGCTCATGGTTACCCTTTTTTTGGATTATTAGGAGAAGGCGGCATCATTTGTGATTCAGGATCTTGCCTTGTATTTCCTTTTGGAGTAGATTTTGGATCGTCTATACCTGAAGGAGGCTGCATATTATTAGTGCTTTGAGTTTGTGTTGGCTTTTTCTGGTTTTTATTTGGAATAACAATTTCCTGTTTCATCTCTGTTTGTTTTGGTTGTTTTGGCTTGGCAACGTATGGCGGCGGAACAACTCTTAAATCAGGGTTCAAATATTCTTCTAAATTTTTTCTGATTTGAACAATTTTATAATTTTCAGAGGAAATTATAATCGCTTTTTCTGAAATTTTATAATCTTTAAACTCTTTCAAGATTGACACAACACCTTTAGCATACTCTTCGTCTCGCAAACCATGAATTACAAAGAAATTTTTGTCCATAGTATACAAATCTATTGAGGTAGTTAACTGACTTTGGTTTCTTTCTTTAATGAATTTAGCTACTTTTTCAATTAAAACCTTCGTCTTTTTATCCTCTAAATTATCTGCATGATAAAGCACTTTATAACTGGTTGGCATAGCCTGATCAAAATACAGGCTTTCTAAATAAGGGATATTATCTGAAAGCAGTAATTCAGCTTCTTTTCCTTCTTCAGAATTTGGATAAGTTAAAGACACATAATTTAAAGCTTTTCTGTATTCAAAAATCCCCTTAATTTTCCCTATTACATTTGCTTTAAGCAATTCAAATTTAGGCAAGGTTTCTTCTCCTGTGAATTTCTCAATAGCCGGTTCTACGCTTACAATAACTTGTCTGTAATCTCTATCTTCATATACTTTAAACAAGTTCTTATAAACAATCTCCGGGTCATCAATTAGATTTTCAGCTGATGTTCCCGATTTACTTAAAATTTGAGCATACCTGGAATCCGGGAATTGAGTGATGATGTTCTCTTTCATCGTCACTGCTTTTGCAGGATCAATGATTTCGTATATTTTATATAAATTATACAATGCCGGCAACACCAATCGTTCTTCAGGTTTGCTTTTCAATAAAATTTCTAATCGATCAGCAGCTAATTGATATTCTTTAAATTTTTCTTTATAGATTACTCCCAATTGATAATAGGCATAGTTTCTTTCTTTCGCGATGCTATCTAATTCCTTTTTTGAACTAGGCAATTGTCCAATATAAAATTCAGGGGAATACCTCAAGTTATCTTTTTGGTCAACAATTTTTTCTTCTTTTGTGTTTTCAACAACTTCTTCTTCCTCTTCTGTTGAAATAGTTTGTTTTTTGTTGGAAAGTCTCCAATTTCCTTCTGATGATCTTTTCCCCCAGTTTTTAATAAATTCTTTTTTTCCAAAATCAATTGAACTTTGGTTATAAAAATAAAAAGTGGATGATTTAGGACTTGCTTGTCCTAAACTGGCTTTATTTTTAATTCCGAGTTGATTTTGGTTTTGAGAATTTCCGGATTTTGAATCATCTTCACTTACTTCTCTGAGTTTTTTAGCTGCTTCTGCAGTAAACTCATCCTCTTTTTTTATTTTATTGATGTAATCTTCATAAAAAGCAATTTTATCAGCTTCTGATAATGAGGCAATATTTAAAATGCTGTCATTTCGTTGAGCGATTCCTTCATATTTAATTACATCTTCTAAATTATCTCTCTTTTTGCGGATTGCTTTGAACTCTCTTGTTCTTTGATTAAGCAATACCAAAGTACTGTCATAATATTTTCCGGAAGTTTGATATTCAGCTTTGTAAAAATATATTTCAGCAATATTTCGATAGTTTGAAGCCATCATATATTTATCACTTGTTTGATAATCCAAAGAATTGTTATAATTAAAAACTGCTTCTTTGGCATTATCTTGTTGGTGATAAAACAACGCTTTTTGGTGGAATAAAAAATCTAAATAAGGTCTGTTTTCTCGGTCATCAATCAATTTATTATACTCTGTCATGAAAGCTAACGTGTCTCCTTTAGTGAAATCAAACTGTTGAGCCTGTTTAATTTGAGCATGAACAATATATTGTCTTGGAGATTTTCGCTTCATATCGATAACGGACTGATAGGCGGCGAAAGCACTGTCTTTTTCGTTTATAGATTCAAATAATTGTCCTAAAATAAAGCGATAACGAGCTTTTTCTTCGTCTTTTTTAGTAAAATTTAAGGCTTGTTTTAATTTAGAAATGGCACTGTCTTTTTGTTCTAAATTAAGATAGGCTTGCGACAATGTGGCATTTGCATCTGCAAAAATCTGGTCTTTAAATTTAATTTCGTTTAATAATTTTGTAAGGTTATTAACGGCTAAAGCATCATTTTCCAAACGAACATTGGTTTTTTCACGCCAAATCTTAGCTTCATAAATTTTATCACTATCCGGATTTTTATATAAAATATAATTGAATGCTTCTAATGCTGGGATAAAACGCTGGTCGTAATATCGTGATTTTCCCAAGAGCAAATATGCTTCATCCATTTGAGGGTTTTTTTCGCTTCCCTCAATAAGCATTGACCGTTTTTGAATTGCTTTTGTTGCTTTATCTTCGGCTCTTTCGAAATTTGCATTTTTATTTTCCCCCGGAAGAATTTCTTCCTCTGCAACTTGCATTCTTTCAATTGGAAGTATTTCCCAATAATTATCATTATAATTGGTTACAATATCTTTTAACCCAGCCTCTAAAGCTAAATTTCCATTATATAATACATTAAATTCTGTATTAAGTGCCTGAAATTTTCGATTCACTAATTTATCTTTTCTGGTAGAACAAGCTATCAGAAAAACTAATAAAAAAGAAGCAAAAATATATCTAAAGATAGAGGATTTCAAAATAAAAACGTTTAATGGCATAACTAAAAAGTACTGTTTTTAGTATATCGCAAGGGTAAAAATACGTTTCTTTTTGAAATAGAGAAAAATATTGCGGTTTTTTTGTTCAGAAACGTTCTTACTGACTAAATTAAAAGAAAGAACGTTCCTGTTTTTTGTCCATTTAAGCAGCAAAAAAAGCTTCTAATTCTTTCAGCGTTTCAGAAGAAGGAATTAAATCTAAAACTATTTCTCCTTTTTGTAAAGCCACAATTCGGTTGGAAACCTCTACAGTATGTTGCAAATCATGACTGGAAACCAAAATAGTGACACTGTTGTCATCTGCTAATTCTTTAATGATTTTTTTGAGTCGAATTTGTGTGGTTGGGTCTAAATTAGCAAATGGTTCATCTAAAATAATTACTTCCGGTTCTCCTATTAATGCGGCAACAATACCCACTTTTTTAGAATTTCCTTTTGATAAATCGCGTAAATATTTCTTGTTTTTTAAAATTTCTCCATTAAAAAAATCTTCATATTTTACTAAAAAACTATCCACATCAGCTTTGTTCCAACCACGAAGTTCACCAATAAAATAGAAATATTCTTCCGGAGTTAAATAACCAATTAAGAAACTTTCGTCGATAAAGGCTGACGTAAAAGGTTTCCATTTTTCATTCGTGTTAATTTGAATAGAATTACTGGTAATAAAACCTGTTGTTGGCTGAATTAAATCTAACAACAAACTGAAAAAAGTTGTTTTCCCTGCTCCGTTATTTCCAACCAACCCGAAACTTTGCCCTTTTGGAATTTCGAGGTGCTCAATATTTAAAACGGTGGTTCCGTTATATGTTTTGGTAAGGTTTTGAACTTGTATCATGGTTTTATAGGTTATTAACTTTCTTGTTGTTTAAATCCGTTAATCATTTCATATTTCTTTTTAGCAAATTGTTTGGCTATTTTTTCCATTAAAAAATTTCGGAGCACAATACCAATTAAACCCAATAAAGCCAAAGTGATAACGGCTATATCATAATTAAAAAATTTATAAAATGCATACCAAATCAGCAAAGGAATCAGCAACAAAGGGATGCCCACTAGCCACTGAGCTGCACCGGTACCTTGGTAGTTCATAAAAGG
>JAKLIC010000058.1 GCA_022709825.1 Bacteroidota bacterium
TTGTTACTTTATATAAAAAGTTGGAGTAGAATTAGAAAAACAAAGTATGATATTGCAATAAATGTAGAAAAAAATTCATCTTCCGGGAGGCTTTCTACAAAGTTTGCTAATGCTACTTATTATTTTTTTGGTGATAATGAAGATGATTTTAGACAAAAACATGATGATTATTTTCACATGGCTAAATATCCTGTTTATAGTTTCCGTGAATATATCACTACTATTGGACTAAAGGCAGAAAATAATGAAGTACCATACTTAAATTTAAAATTAAGTGAGGATGAACTAATTGACGGCAAATCAAAACTCAATACTTTAACCCAAAATAATCAACAAACCATTTGTCTTTTCACTTATGCTACAGGAGCAAAATGTTATTCATCAGTTTGGTGGTCTGAATTCTTTGAAAATTTAAAAATTAAGTTTCCAAATAAAAATATAATTGAGATTTTACCTGTCGAAAATATATCAATGATTGATTTCAAAGCTCCTACGTTTTACAGTAAAGATATTCGGGAGATGGCTTCATTGATGGCTAACACGAATGTCTTCGTAGGTGCAGATAGCGGAATTATGCATTTAGCCAGTGCGGCACAAGTTCCAGTCGTGGGGTTGTTTTCAGTAACTAATATGGAAAAATATAAACCATACAACTCTAACAGCATTGGACTGAATACAGATGACTCCAATAATGAGACAATTTATAAAGCAATTGAAACTATTTTAAATTAAGGTAGTTAGTTTTGGTATACTTCTTTGAATGCGAACTCATCTATTAGTATTTCTAATTTAATTGAAAAAAAAATCTAATATAATATGACCTTTTGTCAAATTAGACAAGATTCAATTTGAGAACCACTAACCATAAAATTTACTTTAAAACATAAAGAGATCTAATTTGTTTTGTTGAAAACAACTTGTATTTTAACTGTTGTTTATCTTATTTACATTTTTTTAAACCAATTTTTGTTTAAACTATCTAAAATTAAGGGTGTTATGATAAATAAAATTACTAAAAAGTTGTTTGGTTCTGAAGTTGATATGCAAACTGGTTTTGTCTACTCTTATGATGGTGACATTGATAACAATATTTTTCTAAATAAATTTGATCCTATATCCCGAATTCAAACCATTTTAGGCTATTTTAATTTTGAAGAAGGAACAAATTTTTTTCCTGATTCTAGATGTTATGACAGTAATTCGAAAAAATATTATTTTTTAATTTTAGAAGGAAATCAAGTTAAATTAGTAACAGCTTCTGTTGCGTCACAACCATTCTCTTATACTGTTATTCCCTTGCAAAATTCTGAATATAGCGGAAACATCGGACTAGAATTCAGCAATGAAACTAACACTATTTTTACAGTGTATTCAGTTTATAATCAAGATAATAATGTTAATGATGAAATTATGATTGGTACTTTAAATCCGAATACAGGTGAATTAACTACAATGATGACTTAAGAAAATATTCTTGGTTATCTTTTTTCAAATAGAACTTATGATCAAGATTCAGAATCCATACTATTTGTTGGTTTTGATGCAAATTATGATGCAGGTTTGTATATGGTAAATACTTCAACAGCAACTTATGAAATTTTACCATTTCTAGGTGATGTTATTAATGAAATGGAGTGTGATAATTCTTCATATGCGGTATCGAAATACGGTACTTTGTCCTTAGATCTATTTAATTCAAATAAAGTATTGATAAATCCTAATCCGGTAAGTAGTCGTTTTCAAGTTAGTTTTGAAGGAAACTTCGGGGAATATAAAATCATTGATTTGTTAGGTAAAACAATTCACTCAGGAATGGTTTTTAAGGATGATTTTATTGATGTCAGTACTTTGTCTAATGGAATTTACATTTTTAATTTGGTTCATAACGGAACAACTTTTACTCAAAAAATTGTTGTTAATTAGTTTTTTTCTTAGGCTTAAGCAACTGAAAAAGTTGTTTATTTTTAAATTTAACTATATAAATTTCTATTCAAAAATCGGTCTAATATAAAGTATTATTACATTTTTTTATGAATAACTTTATAATTTTTTAATCTAATCATACAACACTTTTCTCATTGAATTTTCCTAAATTTACTTTGATATGAAAGAGAGTCAAGTAGCTATTATAGGAGGAGGTCTTGCCGGTTTAACTGCAGCAATTCATTTGTGTCAACAAGGAAAAAATGTTGTTCTATTTGAAAAAAACAGTTATCCCAAACACAAAGTCTGTGGTGAATTTATTTCTAATGAAGTATTACCTTATTTTAATCAATTGGGGTTAGCTATTGCTCATTTAAACCCGACATCCATCAATTCAACTACCATTTCTATTGCATCCGGTCAATCAATATCCAAAGATTTGCCATTGGGCGGATTTGGGATAAGCAGGTATCAATTAGATAATTATCTTTATCAGGAAGCCATTAAATGGGGATGTAAAATCATTCATCAAAATGTAAATGATGTTTCATTTTTTGATAATGAATTTAATATTACTACAGAAAATCAAGAAGTTTTTAAAGCTAAAATTGTTTTAGGAGCTTTTGGAAAACGTTCTAATTTAGACATTCAATTGAAAAGAGATTTTATTAAACAAAAATCACCTTGGTTGGCTGTAAAAGCACATTATTCAGGTGATTTCCCTAGTGATTTAGTGGCGTTACATAATTTTGAAGGCGGTTATTGTGGTGTTTCAAAAGTTGAAAACGACCACATCAATATTTGCTATTTAGTTAAATTTGAAGTATTTAAAAAGTATAAGAATATTGAAGAATTTCAAAAGAATGTATTAAATCAAAATCCCGAACTAAAAACCATTTTTGAACAATCGAAATTATTGTTTGATAATCCCTTAAGCATTAGTCAGATTTCATTTGAAAAAAAAGCACAAGTGGAAAATCATTTATTGATGTTAGGAGACTCAGCCGGACTAATTCATCCGCTTTGTGGCAATGGAATGGCAATGGCTATTCACAGTGCTAAAATTGCCAGTGAGTGTGTTATTTCCTTTTTAGATAACAAGCTAACACGAGAAGAAATGGAAAAAAATTATGCCCTTCAATGGAATTATTATTTTAAGAATAGGCTACAAACGGGTAAACAATTGTCAAAATTATTGTTAAACCAATCCATGAATCGAATACTGATGAAAATATTGCTTACATTTCCTGTGTTGTTGACTTTGATCATTCGTAAAACTCACGGAAAACCAATTTCTTGATGGCTATTCATACCCAGTATCGTACACAAGCAGTCGAAATCATGGATGATTTTTCCTTAGAAGGGGAAGAATTACGTGAAGCTTTGGATAAAATAGCCTCTATTAATAAACTGTTGGGAGGAAACAAGCTAACTTTACAAGGCATTAAAAAGTTGTTGAAAGAAACCGATGAGACAAAAACTATTACCATTGTTGATGTTGGTTGCGGTAACGGTGATATGCTTCGATTGATGGCAGATTTTGCCAATAAAAATAATTATACTTTTCAACTCATAGGAATAGATGCCAATGCTTTTACGATTGAACATGCCCGTTTATTGTCTAAAGAGTATGCCACAATCAGTTATCGCTGTGAAGATATTTTTTCTGAAGCATTTACTGAAGTAAAATATGACATCTTATTGTGTACATTAACATTACATCATTTTAAAAATGAAGAAATTGATACTATCTTGAATGTATTTCAAAAGCAAGCGACTCTTGGTATTGTAATCAATGATTTGCATAGAAGCAAACTTGCCTATCGTTTATTTCAATTGGTATGTTCGATATTTCAACTCAATAGGATGTCACGCGAAGACGGATTAACTTCCATATTACGTGGATTTAAAAAGAAAGAATTAGAAGATTTTTCAAAAAAAGTACAAGCAAAAAGACAAACAATTTCATGGAAATGGGCTTTCCGTTACCAATGGATTATTTGGAAATAAATTAATAAACTATTCACTTTTCAAAATATAATAAATGCCGGTAAAAATTATTACAGTTGCAAAGCAACTTCCAAAATATTCTCGTGAGACATCAGAAATAGTACCCTTTTTGGATATTTGGCTAGATGGTCAGGAAGAACGTTTTATTCGAAAAGTAAAAAAAATATTTGAAGGAGCTCAAGTCGATAAACGCTATTCAATTATGGATCCGAAAGAAGTTTTTACTTTAAATTCATTTGAAGAACGCAATGCCATTTATTCTCGTGAAATGATTGTATTAGGCGAACAAGTACTACAAAAAGCTTTAAAACAAGCTAATTGGAGTCCAACTGAACTCGATTATATTATCACGGTAAGTTGTACCGGAATTATGATTCCTTCACTAGATGCCTATTTGATTAATCGATTATCGCTTAAGCAAGATATTATAAGGCTTCCGGTGACTGAAATGGGTTGTGTGGGGGGTGTTTCAGGTATCATTTATGCAAAAAACTTTTTAAAAGCGAATCCTAATAAACGAGCCGCGGTTATTACTGTGGAAAGTCCAACTGCAACCTTTCAATTGGATGATTTTTCAATGGCCAATATTGTCAGTGCTGCAATTTTTGGAGATGGTGCAGCTTGTGTTTTGTTATCATCACATGAAAACGAAAATGGTCCAACTGTTGTTGATGAAGCAATGTATCATTTCTATGATAAAGAAAAAATGATGGGTTTTGATTTGACTAACAATGGTTTAAAAATGGTCTTAGACATTGAAGTTCCCGAAACTATTTGCGAACATTTTCCTGCTATTATTCATCCTTTTTTAGAAAAAAATAACTTATCAATTGCTGATATTCATCATTTAATTTTTCATCCCGGTGGCAAAAAAATCGTACTTTTAGTGGAAGAATTATTTAAAGATTTAGGTAAAGATATTATAGACACGAAAGAAATACTGCGGTTGTACGGAAATATGTCTAGTGCTACCGTATTATATGTTTTGGAACAAATTATGAACAAAAAACCTTCCAAAGGAGAGAAAGGATTAATGTTGAGTTTTGGACCCGGTTTTACTGCACAACGAATATTATTAGAATGGTAAGTGAATTTAAAAATCAATGGGCAATTATTTTAGGTGGCAGTAGTGGTTTAGGTTTAGCTACAGCTAAAAAATTAGCACAACAAGGGATGAATATTTGTATTATTCATCGCAATTCACGTGCTGAATTGCCAAAAATAGAAGAAGATTTTGAAGAGATAAAAGCATTGAAGATTTCGTTTTTAAATTTTAATTTAGATGCAACCAATATTGAAAAAAGAATTGAATGTGTCAATGAAATTCAATCTAAAATTGGAAATCAAAAAATAAAATGCTTGGTTCACAGCATTGCAAAAGGTTCGTTAAAGAAGATGACCGGCGAAAATTCCCTTACGAATGATGATTTTTTAATAACTTTAAATGCGATGGCTATTTCACTTTATGATTGGACAAAAGCGGTTTTTGAAGCTAACTTATTTGATACTGATGCCAGAATTATTTCATTTACTAGCGAGGGAAACACAAAACCAATTCAAAATTACGGAGCTGTAAGTGCTGCAAAAGTCACTTTAGAGGCAATTTCGAGACAAATAGCTATAGAATTTGCTGCTTTTGGAATTCGTTCCAATTGTATTCAAGCTGGCGTTACGAATACAACTTCCTTTCAGATGATTCCCAATAGTGAAAAGATTAAATCTTTTACAGAACAAAGAAATCCATTTAAACGACTCACCAAACCGGAGGATGTGGCCGATGTTGTTTATTTGCTTTGCAAAGAAGAGGCCAAATGGATAACAGGCACCATTTTAAAAGTAGATGGAGGAGAGAGTTTAAAATAATTAATGCTTTACGTGTGAAAAATAATTATCCTGAAATCTTTGCTAAAATTCCCTATTCAAAGCCTTTTTTATTTGTGGATGAGATTCACTATGTTGATGAAAATGGAATAGAGGGTACTTACACATTTAGTGAAGACTTATATTTTTATAAAGGGCATTTTAAAAACAATCCGATTACTCCCGGTGTACTATTAATAGAAACGATGGCACAAATTGGGTTAGTTTGCTTAGGAATTTACTTGACTTTAGAAGATAATTTCACACAAATTGCTTTTACTTCCTCAGAAATTGAATTTTTAAAACCTGTTTATCCTAATGAAAAAGTAAAAGTTGTTTCTAAGAAAGTTTATTTCCGTTTTGGGAAGTTAAAATGCAATGTGAGTATGTTGAATAGTAAAAATGTAGAAGTTTGTAGCGGAACTTTATCCGGCATGATTATAAAACCATAAAATGTCAAAAAAGCGAGTTGTTATTACCGGATTAGGAATTGTTGCTCCCAATGGAGTAGGAATAGATGCGTTTACCAATGCCATTAAAAATGGAATCTCAGGAATTGCTCATGATCCAGAATTAGAACGATTGCAATTTTCGTGTCAGATTGCGGGTAAACCAATTATTTCTGAAGAACTGAAAAATCAGTATTTTACTGAATTAGAACTTCGCAATTTTAATTCCAGTGGAATCTTATACGGTGTAATCGCCGGAATCGAGGCATGGAAAAACGCCGGTTTACCTATTCAAAATAACGAAAATCCGGATTGGGATAGCGGAACTATTTTTGGTTCAGGCACATCCGGAATTGAAAAATTCAGAGAAAGTATTTATAAAATTGATGATTTTCAAACTAGAAGGTTAGGTAGTACTGTTGTTGCACAAACAATGAATAGTGGCATAAGTGCTTATTTAGCCGGTAAATTAGGATTAGGAAACCAGGTTTCTACGAATTCATCAGCTTGTACAACCGGAACAGAAAGTATATTGATGGGTTATGACCGAATTATTTCAGGGAAAGCCAACCGAATGTTAATAGGAAGCACGAGTGACAGCGGTCCGTATATTTGGGCAGGATTTGATGCTATGAAAGTTTGTACATTCAAACATAATGAATCGCCAGAGAAAGGCTCAAGACCAATGAGTGCTACCGCTTCAGGATTTGTTCCGGGAAGTGGAGCAGGAGCTTTGATTTTAGAAGATTTAGAAACTGCTTTGGCTAGAAATGCAACCATTTATGCCGAAGTTTTAGGTGGAAATGTAAATTCGGGCGGACAACGAGGTGAAGGAACTATGACCGCTCCAAATTCAGTAGCCGTTCAAAGATGTATCGTTGAAGCAATGAAAAATACGGGAATAAAGTCAATGGATATTGATAGTATAAATGGGCATTTAACAGCTACATCTAAAGATAGTTTGGAGATTCTAAACTGGAGTAAAGCTTTAGGTTTATCAGGAAAAGATTTTCCACCAATTAACTCATTAAAATCAATGGTTGGTCATTGTCTTTCTGCATCCGGCAGCATGGAAAGTGTAGCTTCTATTTTACAAATTTACCATGGATTTCTATTTCCGAATATCAATTGTGATGATTTACATCCTGCCATAATTGAATTCATTGATTCTTCTAAAATTCCACAACAATTAATACAAAAAGAACTAAATATTATAATAAAAGCCAGTTTTGGTTTTGGCGATGTAAATGCCTGTGTTGTTTTTAAAAAGTATTAAATAGATGCTTATCTTAGTCAAAAATTAAATCATGAACAAAGCAGAAATAATTGAAAAATTGAAAGCTCTTGTAAAGCCCTATATTAAAAATCAGGAAGCTTTTGACAATCTTACTGAAACAACTGATTTTATAACTGATTTAAAGATAAATTCTGCTAATCTGGTTGATGTAATTTTAGATATTGAAGAAGTTTTTGATATTGAGATTGACAATGCCTCCATGGAACGAATGCTTAATGTAAAATCAGCCATAGAAATCATCGAAACTAAATTAGCTAAAAAATGATTGGCAATGATGTGGTTAATTTAACTTTAGCAAAAACAGAAAGTAATTGGCAGCGAAAAGGTTTTTTAGATAAAGTATTTACCAAAGGCGAGCAAAACATCATTTTTGGTTCTGAAAATCAAGACATAACGGTTTGGACATTGTGGAGTAGGAAGGAAGCTGTTTATAAAATACTCCGGCAAAAAGGTGAATCCCGTGGATTTTATCCTTTGTTAATTAATTGTAGTCATGAGAATGGATTGGTGCATTATAAAGATTCCGTTTTTTATTCAACTACTCAAATTAGAAATAATTGTATTCACACTATTGCCGTAACCTCTATAACTGATTTTGAATATGTCACTGAATTAAATCAACTAAAAGAAAGTATTTATAAAAATGAAATACCTTTTTATTTGGAAAACGGAAATTGTTTTTTCATGTCCAAAAGCCAT
>JAKLIC010000059.1 GCA_022709825.1 Bacteroidota bacterium
TTTCATCAAACGGTCTTTGTTTGATGGCTCCCGTTAAGGTTTTTCCATAAAATTCCCAATTGGCATTTCCAATTTCTGTTGATAATAATCCGGCATAACGATTAAGAAGTGTCCAACGCATGTAGGCTTTCCAATCCTCCACTTTGTTTTCTTTGAAAATAGTTTCTAATGCGGTCATGTAACGCGGTTGAGAAACGATAATTGTATCCACTATTGGTAAACCAACTCCTTGCAAATATTCATTCCAATTAATGGTAGGCGTTAAATTTTGAAGTTCAGCAATCGTCATCGGATTGTAAGTTTTTCTTCGGTCTCTTCGTTCCACTCGATCTAAACGTGGTGTTGCCATGGCAATTTCGAGAGTTAAAACTCTATCAGCAGTAGCTTGAGCTTGAGCCGGTTTTTCGCCTAAATAGCTCATCATTTTGATAATGTGAGCATGATACTTTTCTCTTTTTTCTTTACTGTCTTTATCCTCGGAAACATAGTAATCACGATCCGGTAAGCCAAGACTTCCTAAACCAACATTTACCACATTTCTATTGCTGTTTTTAGCATCTGTTCCTACGCCAACTCCAAAAAAACCAACTCCTCCCTGAGTTTCCATTTCTATTAAGAGTTTTTTCAGGTCAGCTACATCTTTTACGGCATTAATTTTTTCTAGATAAGGTTTTAACGGTTTAATTCCTTGTTTATTTCTAGTAACCGTATCCATAATTGTACGGTATAGATTTAGTGCTTTCCCTTGATCTGTTTCGGCAGTATAAGTAGGATTATTCAATGCTTCTTTTAAAATAAGCATCATATCTTTATCTGTTTTTTCACGAAGTTCATCAAAACTCCCCCATCGGGTTCTATCAGCAGGAATGTCTGTTTGATCGAGCCAAGTTCCATTGACATAGCGAAAGAAATTATCACTTGGCTTAACTGATTTATCCATGAAATTCAGGTTAATTCCGCGTGATTCATTTTGGGCATATCCGCAAACGCTGATGCTAAAAATAAAAAATCCGATGATGTGATTTTTTCTACTCATTAAATTTACTTTTTAATTATCCTTTTAACTACTTGTTGATCTTCATTACTTATTTTAACAAAATAAACACCCGTTGTCACTTTTTCAAGGTTCAATTGAATTTTATCATCTGATAAAGCGTTTTCCTCAATGGTTAAAATGATTTTACCTGTTACATCAAATACTTCCACTTTTTGCGGTTTATAATTACCATAAGTAAGTGTAAACAATCCATTAGACGGATTAGGATAAATAGCAATCTCATTTAAACTAAAATCAGATGTAGACAATGTACCATCGATTATAAAATCATCAATAATGACTCCTTCATTATTAACCGCTTCGTCTGAATGAAAAACAAATCTAAAAATTATGTTACTTTGACCAATAAACTGATTCAACATATAGCTATATTCAAGCATAGTGGAATTAGTTCCTGTCCATTGTGCTCCGGGACAATTGTTACAATCATCAGCGGTTTGTGGAGTTCGACTACTATTGTACCAATTAGCATCCTCAGCTGTTCCTAAAACATTCCAAGTTTGTCCTATGTCAGTAGAATATTCTAAATATAAAATGTCCCAATTCAACTCTAAATCAAAAGCCATTTTAAATCGGATGACAGGATTAGAAATCTGAGAGAAATTATAACATTGAGAATATAAATAAGCTTTTGTTCCATCTGTATAATTACCACTCAAATTCGTTCCATAAACTCTCACTCCTGAAGAAGTTGTATTTAATAATGTTCCTGTTGGTATTCCTCTTTGCCACAAACTAGTTCCTCCGGGTTGTGAAGTTACAAGGTTTGTAAATGGCGTTTCAAAGGTGTTTAAAGAACCTACTAAGCCATTATCATTGTTTAAAATTTCAACATTGATACTGTTATTATTGGCAAATGAATCATTAGGCAAAACAACTGTTCCTTGAATCACTGATTTCCCTCTAATTAAACTAAGTCCGGAAATTTCAATAGTTGTTGTTGCCAAAGACTCCAGATTTCCATTCCAAATAAAATTATTTGGAGTTCCATTTATAGTGTAATTAAGCGTAAAATTAGTAACCGTTGATAATCCTGTATTTTTAACTAAGAAGGATAATGAATTGACATTACAATTTATGTTTTCAATAGAGGGTTCTTCCAAACTAATCAGAGCCAAATCATTTTGGGCTAATTGTGTTGGAATTGATGATTGCCAAACACCTCTTCCGTAAGTTGAAGCAATAATTTTTTCATCCAATACGTGAATTTCTAAATCGGTGACATCAACATTTGGAAGGTTAGTGTCAAAAGGAACCCACTCACTCATGGTATCGTCCCGATAATAAACCCCTAAACTTGTTCCTACATATAATGGATTATCAACATGATTTCCTTGGTGTTTGATTACATTTTTACCGATATTGGGCAGTCCTGCTCCAATATTTAAAAAGCCCATTCCTCCGGTTGTAGATTTAAAAACACTTCCTGAAGTTCCAGCCGTGGTTACATAAACAATATTACTATCTTGGGAATGAACCTCTATCCCTGTTATCGCATTTGAAAAGGAATCCACTAATGAAAATGTTATTCCTTTGT
Organism: Bacteroidota bacterium; assembly: GCA_022709825.1. Lineage (GTDB taxonomy): Bacteria > Bacteroidota > Bacteroidia > Flavobacteriales > Flavobacteriaceae > Flavobacterium. The sequence continues at coordinate 2,595 of JAKLIC010000059.1, forward strand.
CTGTACTTTTAAACAAATTATTCTCATCTCCCACATATATAATATTATCATTAGAAGGATCAATGGTAATTCTTTCTAAATTACCGGATGTAAATGAAGTAGTAGAAATCAAAGTCCAAGCATTGATATTCAACTTATAAAGTCCGTTAAAACCAGCATATAGTTCCCCCAAAGAATTAATAGCTAAAGGAGTTATCCAATTTCCGTTTTGTCCATCCGGAGCATTAATACTTCCTGATAAACTATTTCCTGAATTTGTTGAAAAATACAATCCACTTCCGTTTTGAATAAACCCATAAAAATTACTACTGTTATTTGGATCTATGGCCGTTTCCATTCCATCTGCTCCATAATAATTTCTCCAAACGTTACCACTAAAGGCATAACCTCCATTATCTTGTAATCCTCCGGCTATTTTAGAAGAAGTTTGTTTTGCAATCGAAATTCTGTAAAATTGTCCTATTTGAGCGGTAGCTGTTAAATCAGTAAATGATTCCCCACTATTTGAAGAAACATAAATTCCTCCATCGCTTCCGCAATAAAGTACTCCATTGTAAAATCTTAAAAAATGTATATCTGCGTGAGTATAAGTAGCCTGAAAAGGATCTGACCAATTATTTAATTTCATAAAAGAACTTCCTCCATTTGTTGATTTCCAAACATTTAAAACCCCTGTATAAACTTCCTCGGCATTAGTGTCTGAAACTGCCAATGCCATATCATACCAAGCCTGATTAGCTTCAAAAATATCCGTGTTGTTAAACGTTTTTGCAAATGTTAATCCTGAATTTGTTGATTTGTAAAGCCCTTGATGACTCCAATTTGTTCGAGCACTCAATACGTATACATATTCCGGATTAGCCGGAGTTACATCAATAATTAATCTTCCTGAATTCGTAGGCATTCCTGAACTAATTTGCGTGAAGTTATCCCCTCCATTTGTTGAACGATAAAATCTATTCGGAGTAACCGCATAAATCACATCTGGATTTCCTGGTTTTAACTTTATATCTTTAACATTTCCAGTTAATTTTTGAACCCATGTAACCCCTGCGTTCGTGGTTTTATACAAGCCCACACTTGTGGCAACCCATAATATATCAGGATTGGTTGGATGCATAAAAATTTCACTTGCTAAAGTAGAAGTGTTAGTAAAGGAAAGTCCGGTAGTATTCCATGTAATTCCACCATCAATTGATTTTAAAACTCCTATTGAATAAGAATCACTAGCGTCTTTATCTCCGGTAGCAATATAAATAACATTTGAATTTGAATGATCAACTGCTATACCCGAAACTCCAATTTGAGGGAGATAATCAGAAAGTGGAGTCCAATTTATACCTGCATCTGTTGATTTCCATATTCCTCCTGCCGGAGCACCAAGATAAAGTGTATTAGCATTATTTGGATCGACCACAATAACATTTACCCTTCCTTGCCCCGATGACCAAGAGCCCGTGTTGATATGATTAAATGGTCCTAGTGGTTCCCAATTACTAACAGCATTAAGCGTTGAATTTCTATTAACCCTATCTTGATTTTTTTGATTCCAAGCATTCCACATTTGTTCAGGAGTCAATAAATGACCCGAATTATCCACTTTATTTCTCCAATGGGTTTCCCAACGCATGAAAGGTTTGTAGCCACTTCCCTTTGCTTTATAATTTTTACCTTCCCAATACTTATCAAATGCAGCTTTAATTTCATCAATTGTTGCATCACCAGTTTCTTTCTTTTGAACAGAATCCATCCAAGGTGCCGTTGAATTAAATTGAGCAATTGAAGATGAAAATTGAAAAAACAATAAAAGGAGTATAATTTTTTTCATTTATTTTAAATTTTATTCAAAAATATAAAAACCAATTGAATTTACTAGCACAATTAACACTTGTATAACTAGTATTTAGTTTGTTATCTTTTTTACCTTTGCAAAAAAACAGTATGCTCTCTTTTATCAAACGATATAAATTTTTAATCTTAGGATTTGTCTTATTTTCTGTACTATTTCTTTCGATAGCATATCAATTTTTAAATCCAAAAAAAACATTACCCATTTATAATCCTTCGATGGTAAATCCCGAATTAGTAGATACTACCGTGCAACATATCAGTAAATATCATACCATTGCTGATTTTTCATTCACTAATCAAAATGGAAAAACAATTACTGAAAAAGACTATGAAGGAAAAATTTATGTAGCTGATTTTTTCTTTACCACTTGTCCCACCATTTGTCCAATCATGCAAGATAATATGGTTGAAATTCAAAATGCATTTAAAAATAATCCAAATGTAATGTTGCTTTCTCACACCGTTATGCCTCAAATTGACAGTGTTCCGGTATTGAAAAAATATGCTTTAGAAAAAGGTGTAATTGACACAAAATGGAACTTAGTAACCGGAGATAAAAAAGATATTTTCTATATAGCCCGAAAATCGTACTTAGCAGTAAAAACAGATACGGCCGGGGAGTTATACGATATGGTTCATACGGAAAATTTTATTCTAGTTGACGAACAAAGAAGAGTTCGTGGTTTTTATGATGGCACTAAAAATGAAGATATTAAAAGGTTAATTGAAGATATTCATTTTTTATTGGGCGAAAATAAATAAACTTATAAACTGACATTTATCAGTAAAGGTTTTATAAAAAACTGTACTTTTGTATTTATATTTATTCTAAATAAACATTGCAAACAACTGTTGACCTGCTCAAAAAAGGCGAGAAAGGAGTGATTTTAAGCTTCGATATCGATAAAATTCCATTGAAATTAATTGAAATGGGTTGTATGGAAGGACATTTAGTTGAATTAATTCAAGTTGCACCATTTGGAGATCCGCTGTACTTAGATATGAATGGAACTCATTTGGCTATTCGAAAAGAAATGGCTCATGAAATTGTTGTAGAAATCATTCGAAATTAATTGCAACAAAGACATGAAAGAAAACCCAATTAAAGTTGCACTCATTGGTAACCCAAATACGGGTAAAACATCATTATTTAATCAACTCACCGGATTAAATCAACAGGTGGGTAACTATCCCGGAATTACGGTTGAACGAAAAGTAGGAAGTTGTTGGTTACCTAATAACAATAAAGCTGTTATACTTGATTTACCGGGAACGTATAGTCTGAATGCAAATTCATTAGATGAAAATCTGGTTATAGAATTGTTGTTAAATAAAAACGATGCTGATTATCCGGATGTGGTGGTGGTTGTTTCAGAAGTAGAAAATTTGAAACGAAATCTGCTGCTTTTCACTCAAATAAAAGATTTAGAAATTCCCACGATTTTGGTCATTAACATGGCCGATCAAATGGCGTTGAAGGGTATTTCATTGGATATACCAAAATTGGAAGCCGTTTTAAAAACTAAAGTTGCCTTAATCAGTTCCCGAAAAGCAACCGGAATCAATGAATTAAAAGAATTAATTGTCAATTTCAAAAAATTATCGACGGAAGCTTGTTTGAATGCCTCTGAAATTGACAAAGACTATTTTGAAAATCTACGTCGGATTTTCCCGAATCAACAACAATACAAATTGTGGTTGGTCATTTCGCAAGATGTTAATTTTGGCTCCATAAATAAGGCGGTTTTGCAAAACAATTCATTTTCAAAACCTGATTCGGAATTGAAACGTTTGCAACATAAAGAAACGGTCAAACGGTACCAATTTATAAATGATTTATTAAAAGAAGCAAAAAAAGTTGACTTGTCTAAAGCTCGCGATTTAGGAAGTAAATTAGACAAAATGCTAACCCATAAAATTTGGGGATATGTAATTTTCTTTGGTGTTTTATTTCTGATTTTTCAATCTGTTTTTGATTGGTCGAGTATTCCAATGGATTTTATTGACGAACAATTTGCCTCTTTAAGTTCCTGGACTGCTGAAAATCTTCCACCCGGAAAACTTACAGATTTGATTGCTCAAGGAATAATTCCTGGTATTGGTGGTGTGGTTATTTTTATCCCTCAAATTGCCTTTCTTTTTCTTTTCATATCCTTGCTGGAAGAAAGCGGCTATATGAGTCGTGTTGTCTTTTTAATGGATAAAGGCATGCGAAGATATGGTTTGAGCGGAAAAAGTGTGGTTCCATTAATCTCAGGAACTGCTTGTGCCATTCCTGCAATTATGGCAACCCGAAACATAGAAAATTGGAAAGAGCGTTTAATAACTATTTTAGTTACACCATTTACCACTTGTTCGGCACGAATTCCGGTTTATACAATTTTGATTTCTATCATCATACCCGATCAACGATTATTTGGCGTTTTAAATCTGCAAGGCTTGACTTTAATGCTTTTGTATGCACTTGGATTTTTAATGGCCATAATCTCAGCTATGATTCTGAATAAAATTTTGCAATTCAAATCCAAAAGTTTTTTTGTGGTAGAAATGCCTAACTACAAAATTCCTTATTATAAAAATGTAGGTTTAAATGTACTCGAAAAAACAAAAGCATTTGTATTTGGTGCAGGTAAAATAATTGTTTCGCTATCCATTGTTTTGTGGTTCATGGCTTCTTATGGACCAACAGCTAATTTTAAAAACGCAGAAACAATCATTCAAACAGAAGCAAAAAACACACTAACGACAGATGAATTGGAAGATAAAATTGCTTCGTTTAAATTAGAAAACTCCTATATTGGTATTATTGGCAAATCCATTGAACCTGCCATTGCTCCTTTGGGCTACGATTGGAAAATAGGAATCGGAATTGTTGCTTCTTTTGCTGCACGAGAAGTGTTTGTGGGAACAATGGCAACCATTTACAGCGTTGGTAGCCATGAGGAAGAAGTGAACACAATTAAACAACGTATGCGGGCAGAAGTGCATCCTGAAACAGGGAAACCTATTTATAACTTTGCTTCCGGAATTTCTTTATTGCTTTTTTATGCATTTGCAATGCAGTGCATGAGTACACTTGCTATCGTAAAAAAAGAAACAAATTCTTGGAAATGGCCAATCATTCAGCTTTTAGTGATGAGTGGTTTTGCCTATTTGGTAGCTTTGTTGGCATTTCAGTTATTAAAATAACTCCTTTTTTCAAGTTTCAACGTATGAATTTTGCAACTTTTACTTAAAGTTGTGTAATTTGATGGATTTTCAATGACTTACCTTTGGTTATTCTTAATAGATACACTTATGCCAATTTTAAACATTTTACTCGTCCTTATAGTTGTTGGATTCCTACTTTGGATAATAAATAATTATATCCCGATGGACCGAAAAATTAAAAGTATTTTTAATTTAATTGTAGTCATAGGGGTTGTCATTTGGTTATTGAAAGTCTTCGGAATTTTTGATGTCTTAAGTAAAACAACTGTCTAATTAAATTTACGTCTTTATGAATCTTAAACGAATTTTTGGCGCAATTTTAACCGTTTTAGGTATTGCTGGTCTATTATATACTGCTTATTTAGCGGTAAACTCCTCCGAAAGCAATCAAACTCTTAAAACGACTATTATTTATGGTGTTTTAGGTTTGGTATTCTTTATTGCCGGAATTGGACTAGTTCGCACAACAAAAGACGAATCATAATCAATTGATTTTTCTATTTTAACCCGTTGGGTGAAATTAAGTGATTTGAATTTTGATATTATTAATTGGTCTGTCAAAGATAAATTTATTGATATA
>JAKLIC010000006.1 GCA_022709825.1 Bacteroidota bacterium
TTAACACCAATGTCGGAAGTTGCCGGTAGAATGGCTATTCAACAAGGGGCAAAATATTTAGAAAAACCGATTAAAGGACGAGGCGTGTTGTTAGGGGGTGTTCCTGGAGTTCCTCCCGGGAAAGTTTTGGTGCTTGGAGCTGGAATTGTTGGAATTCAAGCTGCTAAAATGGCAGCCGGTTTAGGAGCACATGTGACTATTTTGGACATTAATATGAAACGCCTTCGCTATGTAAATGATGTGATGCCCAGTCATGTTGTGACCGAATTTTCAAGTGAGTACAATATTCGTCGACATATCAAAAACCACGATTTAATCATAGGAGCTGTTTTAATTCCGGGTGCGAAAGCTCCCAAATTAATTACCCGTGATATGTTGAAAGAGATGCACCCGGGGACAGTTATGGTTGATGTAGCAGTTGATCAAGGAGGGTGTTTTGAAACAACAGTAGCAACAACACATGAAAACCCAACCTATATCATTGATGATGTAGTGCATTATTGTGTGGCAAATATGCCTGGAGCAGTGCCTTATACTTCTACTTTAGCATTAACGAATGTCACGTTGCCGTATGTGTTGAAATTGGCCAATTTAGGATGGGAAATGGCCACTGAACGATATCCTGACTTAAGAAAAGGACTTAATATTATTCATGGCGAAATAATATATAAAGAATTAGCTGATACGTTTAATTTTAGTTAATAGGTTTTGTTTGTTTGTTTTAAAAATCCCATCAACTTTCAGGCGATGGGATTTTTTGTTTTATCATTGAAGGAGACTATTTTTTTTTTGTAATAGTATCAATATACAGTTCTTCAACTTTTTTTCTAGCCCAATCTGTTTTTCTTAAAAATGTTAAACTCGATTTAATAGAAGGATTTTCGGTAAAACATTTAATTTTTATCAGGGTTCCTAACATTTCAAAACCATAATAGTCAACTAAATATTCAACAATAGCTTGTAGTGTTTTACCATGAAGAGGATCGGTGTTTTGCATGAAGTAAAGGTAATTAAAATGCATAAAAAACCTCAATCTTTACAATTGAGGTTTTTAAAATATTTAGATTCTGAAACAAATTCAGAATAAGATTACCCTAAAGCAACTCTTTTGAATCCTGTAATTTCAACGTTGAATCCTTTAACGTAATCGCTAACTTTTTTGCTATCGTCTTTGATAAAGTTTTGATCTAATAAGGCTTTCTCTTGGTCTAAAGTAGTATTATCAGAGATGAAACGTTGAATTTTTCCTGGAATAATTTTATCCCAAATTTGTTCTGGTTTGCCTTCAGCTTTTAATTCAGCTTTAGCATCTTCTTCAGCTTGTTTGATAACTTCTTCAGTTAATTGAGAGAAAGAAATATATTTAGGAACATTTTTTAAAGTCTTTCCTAAACGTTTTGCTTCTTCATTTTCTTTTTCGATTATAGCAATACGAGCAGCAAGTTCAGAAGCAACGAAAGCAGGATCAAAATCTTTGTAAGATAATGTATCAGCTCCCATTGAAGCAACTTGCATAGAGATGTCTTTAGTTAAAACGTCACCATTAGAAATTGGTTCAGAAATTGCAGTTAATGCAGCAATTTTGTTAACGTGAACATAAGATCCAACGAAAGCACCTTCTAAAATTTCAAAACCACCGATTTCGATTTTTTCACCGATAACACCAGTTTGCTCGATTAATTTTTCAGCAATAGTAATTCCGTTGAAATCTGAAGCTAAAAATTCTTCTTTAGAAGAGAAGTTGATAGCTCTTTCAACTAATTGTTTAGCTAAAGTTACAAAACTTTCATTTTTACCTACGAAATCTGTTTCACAGTTTAAAGTAATGATAGCTCCTTTAGTTTTGTCAGCATTTACAAAAGAAACAGCAGCTCCTTCACTAGACTCACGGTCAGAACGGTTAGCAGCAACTTTTTGCCCTTTTTCTCTAAGGTTTTGTATAGCTTTATCGAAATCTCCTTCAGCTTCAACCAAAGCTTTTTTACAGTCCATCATTCCGGCACCTGTAGTTTGTCTTAATTTATTTACGTCTGCAGCAGTAATTGTTGCCATTTTGTATCTATTTTTAAGTTTTTAATTTTTTTGTAAAAAAACAAATTCCAATAATCAAATTCCAAATTCCAATTTTATTAAATCATCAATTTTTAGAGAGACAATTTTTTGGAACTTGGAATTTTTCCTATCGGAATTTATAGTATTTATTCTTCTGAAGTTGTTTTAGCTTCTTCTGCTTCCACTGCTGGAGCAGCTTCTACTGCTACTACTTCTTCTACTGTATCTTCAACAACAGCATCGCCATCTTTTTCAGATCCTCTTTCAGAAAGACCCTCGATGATAGCACCGGTTACTAAAGATAAAATTTTATCAATTGATTTAGAAGCATCATCGTTAGCTGGAATTACATATTCAACCTGACGTGGGTCAGAGTTTGTATCCACCATTGCGAAAACTGGAATGTTTAATTTTTGAGCTTCTTTTACTGCGATATGTTCAGCTTTGATATCCACTACAAATAATGCAGCAGGTAATCTAGACATGTCAGCGATAGAACCTAAGTTCTTCTCTAGTTTTGCACGAAGACGATCTACTTGTAAACGTTCTTTCTTTGAAAGTGTATTAAAAGTGCCATCTTTCTTCATTCTATCAATAGAAGCCATTTTTTTAACGGCTTTACGGATAGTAACGAAGTTTGTTAACATACCACCAGGCCATCTTTCCGTGATATACGGCATGTTCGCGGCAGCAGCTTTTTCGGCTACGATATCTTTTGCTTGTTTTTTGGTAGCTACGAAAAGTACTTTTCTACCAGATGCTGCAATTTTTTTCAAGGCTTCGTTAGCCTCTTCAATTTTAGCAGCAGTTTTATATAGGTTAATGATATGAATACCATTACGTTCCATATAAATGTAAGGAGCCATGTTAGGATCCCATTTACGAGTCATGTGTCCAAAATGAACACCAGCCTCTAGTAAGTCTTTAACTTCAACTTTGTTTGCCATTTTTGTACTAGTTTACGTTCTGTTGATTAGCAATAATGTAGTAGCGATTACTCTGGTCTTCATTATTTAGATGCTAAACTAATTTTCCGATCGCATCGGAATAATAACAACAATAACTTTTTTAATAATAATTTTGTAAATCGATTAACGTTTAGAGAATTGGAATCTCTTACGAGCTTTTTTCTGTCCAAATTTCTTACGTTCTACCATTCTTGGATCTCTTGTTAGCAATCCTTCTGGTTTCAAGATAGCTCTGTTTTCAGCTTGCACTTCACACATTGCTCTTGCAATAGCCATTCTCACAGCTTCTGCTTGTCCTGTTGAACCACCACCTTGTACATTTACTTTAACGTCAAAGTTGGTTGCATTTTCTGTCATAGACATCGGTTGCATTACTTTGTACTGTAAAGTAGCAGTAGGGAAGTAGTTTTCAAATTCTCTTTTGTTTACGGTGATTTTTCCTGTTCCTTCTGAAACATAAACACGTGCCACAGCACATTTTCTTCTACCGATTTTGTGAATAACTCCCATTACTTTAGATCGTTTAAGTTAACGGTTTTTGGTTGTTGAGCTCCATGTTTGTGCTCAATACCAACATTTACATTTAAATTTCGGAATAATTCTGCACCTAATTTGTTTTTAGGTAACATTCCTTTTACAGCTTTCTCTACTAATAATGCAGGATTTTTTTGTTGCATTACTTTAGCGGTCAAGCTTCTTTGTCCACCTGGGTAACCTGTGTGACGGATGTACGTTTTGTCATCCAACTTGTTACCAGTCAGGTTGATTTTTTCTGCGTTGATAACAATTACGTTATCACCACAATCAACGTGCGGGGTATAATTAGGCTTGTATTTACCTCTCAATAGCATAGCTACTTTTGAAGCGAAACGTCCTAAGTTATGACCCTCAGCATCTACAACAATCCACTGCTTGTCTGCGGTAGCTTTGTTGGCTGAAACTGTCTTGTAGCTTAATGTGTTCACAATAATTTATTTTAATTAAACATTCCATCCCCAATAAAGGGGTTGCAAAAGTACAATTATTTATTATAAAAGCAAATAGCTATTTGAGAATATTTTTTTTATCACTTTTTTGAGCCTATTTTTTTCTTAAATCTATTTATTTTAGACTCTTAACAGCCTATTTAAAATTTTTAATTGGCAGTTGATAAAAGCTTTTTTTTAGTTGATAATCTAAAAAAAAAGAATAATAAGCTTCAGATATAGTTAAAACCCTTATTTTTCTATTCATTATTTTACTATTTTTACGTCTAAATTCAAAAGGTATGAAGCCAAAAGCCACATTAAAGCAAATTTCAAAAGATTTAGGAATTTCTGTTTCCACCGTTTCTAAAGCGTTGAGCGATAGTCATGAAATTAGTGAACCAACTAAAATTAGAGTTCAAGAATATGCTAAGTTGCAAAATTATAAGCCAAACACTATGGCTAAGAATTTGAAAAATCAACGTACGAATACGATTGGCGTAATCATTCCAAATATTTTGAATCCTTTTTTTGCAAAAGTATTTAGTGGTATTGAAAAAGCGGCTAATGCAAAAGGATACAATGTGATTACGTATATTTCAAATGAATCACATGCCAAAGAAAAACAAGCAATGGATTTGTTAAGCAATGGAACTGTTGATGGTTTTATACTTTCTGTCGCTCAGGAAACGCAATCGCTACATGAAACGCAACATTTTAAAGATATTTTACGGGAAGGAATGCCCATCGTTATGTTTGACCGAACAATGGAAGACGTTTCTTGTGATAAAGTTATAGTAGATGATTTTGAATCATCTGTTGAAGCAGTCAATCATTTAATGAAATTAGGGTGTAATAAAATTGCTTTACTTTCGTGTATTGATAATTTAAGCGTTGGAAAACACCGTGCTTTGGGATATGAACGAGCATTGCAGGATCATAAAAGAAGTGTTGAAGATTACTTAGTAATTAAAACGGATAGTGAAGAAGATTTTGATGCAAGATTGAAAAAATTATTGTCGAGTGGTGAAGTTGATGGTATTTTAGCTGTTGACGAACATGCCTCTACCATGGCAATGAAAGTAGCAATTCAAAAAGGAATAAAAATTCCGGAAGAGCTTTGTATTATTGGTTTTGCCGATGGTGTTTGGTCAAGAAGATTGACGCCAAGTTTGTCTACCATTAGCCAACATGGTCCTGAAATTGGTGAAGAAGCCGCGAAATTATTAATAGAAAAATTAGAACGCAAACAAGAAATACCTACGTTTAAAACTACTGTTGTTAAAACGGAATTGAGACAACGGGACTCTACAAGGAGGGTTTAGTTTATATTTGACTGGAATTCTAAAAACTCGTTTTTATACTATACACAACGCTGTCTAAGGTTTAACTTTGACAGTGTTTTTTATAGTTTACTAAAAACTTTCTTAATGAGCCTCTAACCAATTTCTACCCATTCCTAATTCCACATCCAACGGAACAGTTAATTTGAAAGCGTTTTCCATTTCGTGTTTAATCATCGGTTGAATTTTTTCAAGTTCAGAATTGTGAACGTCGAATACCAATTCGTCATGTACTTGCAATAACATTTTGGATTGCCATTTTTCGGAAGTCAATTTTTGATGAATATTGATCATCGCAATTTTAATAATATCGGCGGCAGAACCTTGAATGGGGGCGTTTACTGCATTTCGTTCAGCACCGCTTCGCACCATCGCATTCGCAGAATTGATATCTTTTAAATAACGTCGTCTTCCCAAAACCGTTTGTACATAACCATGTTCTCGGGCAAAATCGACTTGGTTTGCCATATAGGCTTTCAATTTTGGATAAGTGGCATAATAGGCATCAATCAACTCGGCACTTTCTTTTCGGGATAAATTGGTTTGAGTGGAAAGTCCGAATGCGGAAACACCATAAATAATTCCGAAGTTCACCGTTTTGGCATTACTTCGTTGTTCTTTGGTGACTTCTTCCAGCGGAACATTGAACACTTTTGCAGCGGTACTTTTGTGAATATCTTCATTATTTTGAAACGCTTTTATCATATTTTCTTCGCCGGATAAAGCGGCAATAATACGAAGTTCTATTTGTGAATAATCGGCAGAAACTAACGTATAATTTTCATCTCTGGCAATAAATGCTTTTCGGATTAATCGACCTCTTTCGGTACGAATAGGAATGTTTTGCAAGTTCGGGTTGTTTGAACTCAATCGCCCGGTTGCAGCAACCGTTTGCATATAATCGGTATGCACACGTTGCGTTTTTGGATCTACTTGATTGGGCAACGCATCAATATACGTGCTTTGCAATTTCACCATTTGTCGCCATTCTAATATGTCTTTCACAATTTGGTGTTCGTTCACCAAATAACTCAAGACCTCTTCGCCGGTGGCATACTGACCGGTTTTGGTTTTCTTTTGTTTGGCTCCGCCGATTTTTAATTTATCAAATAAAATATCGCCCAATTGCTTTGGAGAAGCCAAATTGAATTTTTCACCGGCTGTTTCATAGATTTTTTGTTCAAAGTCAGTGATGTCTTTTTGCATCTCCACTGACATTTTTTTCAGAAAATCAACATCTAATCGAATGCCTTCGGATTCCATAGCGGCTAAAACCGGAATTAAAGGAATTTCAATTTCATCAAACAATTTTTTCGTTTCGGCTTTGTCCAAAATCGGACTAAAAACTTCTTTTAGTTGGAAGGTAATGTCAGCATCTTCAGCAGCATATTCTTTGATGTCTTCCAAATTGACATCACGCATTGATTTTTGATTTTTACCTTTTTTACCAATCAAGGTTTCAATGGATTTTGGCGAATATTTCAAATATGTTTCCGATAAAATATCCATATTGTGACGCATATCGGGATTGATCAAATAATGAGCAATCATGGTATCGAATAATTTTCCTTTGACAGAAATGCCATAATTTGCTAGTATTTTTAAATCATATTTTATGTTCTGACCGATTTTTTCAATGGTTTCACTTTCAAAAAAAGGTCTGAACTTTTCAATTAGTTGTTGAGATTCATTTTTGTTTTCAGGAAACGGAACGTAAAATGCTTTTCCTTTTTCCCACGAAAAAGATAAACCAACCAATTCTGCATTTAATGCATCAATTGCTGTAGTTTCAGTGTCAAAACAAACCGAAGTTTGATTCATCAAATTCTGCAGAAGCAATTTCACAGGCAAATCACCTTGAATACTTTGGTAAAAATGTTCGGTAGTTTCTAAAGTAGCATAATATGAATTAGGTTTCGCTTCATCGGAATCATCATCACTAAATCCAAACAAATCAAATTGATCTTCGTTGGATTTTTTGGTTGAAGCTATCTTGACTACTTTTTCGGTGCCATTTCCAATTTCATTGCTGTTGCTGTCACCATTTCCATTTGTATTGATTTCATCATATTCTTTTCCTGTTCCAAACCATTTATCAAATTGGGCTTTCATTTGTCGGAATTCCAACTCCTGAAAAATAGCATCAGTTTTTTCTACATCGGGTTTAGATAATTCAAAATCGGTAGCATCAAACGTTACCGGACAATCTAGTAGAATTCGGGCCAGTTTTTTAGATAAAATCCCTAGTTCTTTATTGTTTTCGATTTTATCTTTTAAGGCACCTTTTAGTTTGTCGGTGTTTTCTAAAAGATTTTCCATCGTACCAAATTCTTTCAATAATTTCTTTGCGGTCACTTCTCCAACACCAGGAAAACCGGGAATATTATCGGCAGAATCGCCCATCATTCCCAAATAATCTATCACTTGTTCCGGACGTTCAATTTCAAATTTGGCCAACACTTCCGGAATTCCCCAAATTTCAATGTCGTTCCCCATTCGTGCGGGTTTGTACATAAAAATATTTTCAGAAACCAACTGAGCAAAATCTTTATCCGGTGTAACCATAAAAACTTGAAAACCTTCTTTTTCGGCTTGTTTTGCTAGAGTTCCAATTAAATCATCAGCTTCAAAACCCGCTTTTTCCATAATCGGAATTTGCATGGCTTTTAATATTTCTTGAATATAGGGTACGGCAATTTTAATGGCTTCCGGCGTTTCGTCACGATGAGCTTTGTATTCTTTGTACATTTCATAGCGATAATCGCTTCCGCCTTTATCAAAAGCAACTGCCAAATGATCTGGTTTTTCCCTTTTGATAACTTCCATTAAAGCGTTCATAAAACCCATTATTGCGGAAGTGTCCATTCCTTTGGAATTGATACGCGGGTTTTTGATAAAGGCATAATAACCACGAAAAATCAAGGCATAAGCATCAAGAAGAAAAAGGCGTTTTTGTGACATAAAACAAAAATTTAAAAACGTAAAAATAAGCAATCTTAGCGGAATCTTAAGATGTAATTAAGGATATAAATTTTAATTAATTATTAACTATTAAGCCATTGATTCTTTGTTACTTTGCTCAAAAATATACTGTGTTATTTAGATTACTCTTTTTTGTTCTGTTTGTTGGAATTGTTGAAGTCTATGCTTTTCAGGCATTTAAGACGATTTCTCGTATCAAATGGGTTCAATATACTTATATTCTGTTAAGTGTAGTGATTTTGATTTATATCATTTATTCTTTCACGCAGTTTGATAGAAGAGTCGGTCAAACACAACAAACTCTTTTTACACTGGGATTGCTTTTAATAACAGTAATTCCTAAAATTATTTTAACCCTATTTATGTTTGGGGAAGATTTTTTTCGCGTGATTTCAGGGTTGATTTCGCATTTCTTTGTGAGTGGAGAGAATAGTTCGTTTCTACCACAAAGAAGAAAATTCGTCAGTCAAGTTGCATTAGGAATTGCAGCAGTTCCATTTTTATCGCTTTTATATGGAGTAACAAAAGGGAAGTATAATTTTAAAGTTATCAAAAAAATTCTATTCTTTCCTGATTTACCGGAAAGTTTTGATGGAACAACCATTACGCATATTTCCGATATTCATTCCGGAAGTTTTGATGATGCAGAAAAGATTCAATATGCTGTCGATTTAATTAACCAACAAAAATCAGATGTGATTTTATTTACTGGAGACATTGTCAACACGCATGCTACAGAAATGCAACAGTGGATTGAAATGTTTAAAGGAATTCATAATCCAAAATTCGGAAAATTTTCTGTATTAGGAAATCACGATTATGGTGAATACATCGATTGGCCAACTCAAAAAGCTAAAGATGAAAATTTTGAAGCAATAAAGGGTCTACACCAACAAATTGATTTCAAGTTATTATTGAATGAACATGTAAAGCTTAAAAACGGTTCAGATGAAATTGCAATTGTAGGAGTGGAAAACTGGGGACATAATTTCAAAAAAGTAGGCGATTTAAACAAAGCTTCGGATGGATTGTCAGTGAATGATTTTAAAATTTTAATGAGCCACGATCCAAGCCATTGGGAATATGAAGTGAAAAATAACCAAAAGCATTTTCATTTAACCTTATCGGGACACACCCATGGAATGCAATTTGGAATTGAAATACCGGGAATTATTAAATGGAGTCCTGTTCAATATGTCTACAAACAATGGGCTGGTTTATATGAAAATTTAGGACGATATATCTATGTAAATCGTGGGTTTGGATTTCATGCTTATCCCGGAAGAGTAGGAATTTGGCCTGAAATTACGGTTATTGAACTAAAAAAAGGAGAAAAAGTAGTGTAATTCGTTAAAAATGCTACATTTGTATATTCTTTATTAAAGAATAGATTTAAATTTTATTTAAAATTTGTCAAATATGTCAAAGTTTGGTGAACTTATTAACGCTCAAGTTCCGGTGCTAATTGATTTTTACACCGAGTGGAACGAATCTTCAGTTGCAATGCATCCAGTTATTAGAGATGTAGCCGCAGCATTGGGTGATAAAGCAAAAGTGATTAAAATAGACGTGGATAAAAATCAGGAATTGGCTGATGCTTTGCGAATCAAAGGACTTCCCACCTTAATGATTTATAAGGAAGGTCAGATGGTTTGGAGACAATCCGGCGAATTAGATGCCAACACTATAATTGGTCTGGTTCAAGAACAAGTCTAATTAATTCTATCGCAGACATATCCATTTTTGGATAAAAATTCCAACGTTTTGGGCAAAGTATATTCCAAATTCGGAAATGCTTTTATACTGTCGTGAAAAACGATTATACTACCTGATTCAACATTTTTAAGTACGTTTTCTAAACATTTTTCTTTAGAGATTGTGGTGTCAAAATCAGCACTTAATACATCCCACATGATTATTTTATAGCCTAATTTTCGCAAATAGTTTGATTGTGAGGGTTTTATTTTTCCATAGGGTGGTCGAAAAAGTTTTGAATCTATATTAGTTTGTTTGCTAATTACTTCATCACATTTTTCTACTTCTCCAAAATAGGTGTTATTTTCTGTTTCCCAACCCTTTACATGATTTTGGGTGTGATTTCCAATGGTATGACCTTCATTTAATAACCTTTTGAAAATTTCCGGATGTTTCGCGATATTATTTCCAATGCAAAAAAAAGTTGCCTTAGCGTTGTAGGTTTTCAGTTGTTCTAGCACCCATTCTGTAATTTCCGGTGTTGGACCATCATCAAAAGTCAGGTAAACTTTCTTTTCAACGTTGGGAATATTCCAAACATAATTTGAAAAAATATATTTAATAAGCCGATTCGTTTTTATCCAAAGAAAATTCATGGCTGTTTATAAAAAAGAGCCACTTTCATGGCTCTCGGTTTTATTCATCTTTTCTATTAAAACGCTCAAAACGTTTATTATATCCGTTGAATATTTTTTTGTTTTTCTCGTAGAATTCAATATCTTCTTTTTCTTTCATGACATATAAAAGCGATCGGTATCGTTCTAGATTTGTGACAATATCGACGATTCTGTCATTTTGCTCTGAAGGGACAATTCCACTATAATAATTGAGATTATCTTGGTATTTTGAAGCAAGTTTTTGCAATAATGCTCTGGCTTTTTCTACTTCACCAATATCATAATATCCTCCTGTAAAAGGTTCAACCATTGTATAATAGCCATATAAATCAATTGGCATTTTATTAATGGCAAGTTCAATTACCTTTTTAGCTTTATCTGTTTTGCCTTCAACAATCAGCTGTTGCATTAATCGAGATAAATTTGTTCTGTAAGTGATACTGTTTCTTCGCGTTTCTGTGTCATGATTGATGTCTGTTCGTTCACCATTACCCCAATCCCATTTCATTACAATGTCATACATTTTATCTGAATCAATTTGACCCATATCAAAAGGACTGTTTTCTTCATCAACAGGAGTTTTAATAGGAACTAATTTGTACACTAATCCATCTAATTGAAGATAGTCTTTCATCCATAAATAATCTTCCTCTGTAAAACTACCTCCTGTAAAATAGATTGGTCTTTTCCAATTGTTGTTTGCAATAACATCAAACATCATTATACGAGCTTTATAAATTGCACGATCTTTTATGTCAACATCAATATAAGGAACAATGGAATCATAGTATTTTTCAGCGACAACTTTATTTTTTATAATGACATTTTTGTCAATTGGAATTCTAATTTTATTGGTCGGAAAAAAGTGTACGCTTTGTCCACTTTGCATTTCTAACATTGTATTTGGATCATCACTTTTTATAAAGTCTAAAAAGTTTTTCAATTCCCAACGGTTTTGAGTGATTTCATTATACACACAATAATCTAATTTATCACCTACATAATGGCTTCTGTCAAAAGAAATAGGTAAAGGTTCGGAATCATATGCTTTTGCTTTCATTTGATCAATATGCCAATCCGTCATAAATAACTGGGTGTTTACTACCCGTACATCTCGCCGGATTCCTTCAATCTCCTGGGCATACCACAATGGAAAAGTGTCGTTATCACCAATAGTGAATAATATGGCATTTGGTTCACAAGATTCTAAGTAACCTTTTGCATTTGCTAATGCAGTATATTTATTAGAACGGTCATGGTCATCCCAATTTTGAGAAGCCAATAAAACGGGTGCTGCAAATAAGGTAGATACAAAAACTAATGGCAAAGCAAATTTTGGTTTCAACCATTTTTTTATGAAATCAAAAATTGCGTAAACACCTAATCCTATCCATATAGCAAAAACATAAAAAGACCCTACTAAAGCATAATCTCTTTCCCGTGGTTCAAAAGGTCTTTCATTCAAGTATATTTTTAAAGCGATTCCAGTAAATAAGAACAAAGCTAAAAGAACATAAAAGCTTTTAAGATCTCTTTTAGCATGAAAAAGAATGCCAATAATGCCTAGAATAAAAGGCAAAAAGAAATAGACATTTCGTCCTTTATTATTTAAAACATCTTGAGGCAGATTTTTTTGAGAACCCAAAAATATTTCATCAATAAAATCAATACCGCTTAGCCAATTTCCTTCATTGTCATATTTTCCTTGAACGTCACTTTGACGGCCTACAAAGTTCCACAAGAGGTAACGAACATACATATAGCCAAATTGAAATTGTGTCATGAACTTGATGTTGTCTGAGGTAGTTGGTTTTTCAACAATCAAATAATTTCCGTAAGATTTCAAAAATGAAACATAATCTTCAGTATCTAATCTGCCAGAACTATAGGCTTTTCTGAATTGTGAAACAATATCCACCAATTCTTGTTCATGAGCATATTCTGGATTTATTTTGAATTCTAACACATTGGTAAAATCCATGTAATTTTGAGCGTGGTCTCCACTCCACATTCTTGGCAAAATGGCTTTGTGTGCATTATGACTGTTTTGAGTTGCGTTTTCATAATTATTTGTAATGACATATTTGCCTAATTTATAATCACGTTCATAGTTTGGAGCTTTGTCTAAATAAGGCTCATCTGGATCTAATCCGGCAAACATATCTGAAAACTGAGGTCCGTAAAACAAAGGATTTTGCGGGTATTGTTCTCTATTATAATAGGCTAAAACTTCTCGGGCATCTGAAGGCCTATTTTCGTTGATAACAACATTGGCATTAGCCCGAATTGGCAACATCATCCAGGTTGAAAATCCTATTAATACAAAAAGAATACACAATAAGATTGTGTTAAATTGCGGAAGGTTTTTACTACGGGTATATTTTAAACCAAAATAGAAAAAAGCAATGAGAGCTAAAGCGGTAATAATTGTCCCTGAATCAAAAGGTAAACCAAACGTGTTGACCATAAACACTTCGGTTTTACCAAATAGAGCCATGGTTAATGGAAGTAATAATTTGAAAATAAACAAAAGGATTGCTACTACTACTAAATTAGCAATAATAAAACTTTTGAATGTTATTGTTTTGTAGTTTTTGAAAAAGTAAAGTAAACCAATAGAAGGAATAGTCAACAGAGCCATAAAGTGAACACCAAAGGACAGTCCTATAACTAAACAGATTAACAATAACCATTTGTTGCCTCTTGGTGTGTGCATTTCTTGTTCCCATCGTAAACCCAACCAAAATAATAATGCAATTAATAAGGTGGCCATAGCATAAACTTCTGCTTCAACGGCATTGTACCAAAAACTATCGGTAAATGTAAAGGCTAAAGCTCCTACAAAAGAGGCAATTAAAATTGCAATTTCTTCAATAGAAGTAATTTCCTTAAACTGTGCTATTATTTTTTTGAGCAAAATGGAGGATGACCAAAATAGGAACAAAATTGTAAACGCACTTGAAAACACAGACATCATGTTCACCATTAAAGCTACTTTTGAGGCTTCTGGAGCAAATAAAGCAAAAAAGGCACCCATCATTTGAAATAAAGGAGCTCCCGGAGGATGGCCTACTTGAAGTTTCGCAGACGTAGCGATGTACTCACCACAATCCCAAAAACTAAGAGTTGGTTCAACAGTTAAAGTATAAGTTATTAATGCAATGGTAAAGGTTAACCATCCTATTATGGTATTCCATTTTTTGAAATCAAATGTCATCATTTGTGTATCTTTGTTTGAAAGAAATAATAGTTACAAAGAAACTATTTTTTTATGTAAACAACGTTGGCTTAACAAAATTTTCTCACTACGATTTATAATGAAAACAAAATAAATTAAAAATGAATTTATTGAGGTTGAGGAAGTATTACAAATAGTGTAAATATTTTTCATAAAAAGGCATTAAATATTTGCTTTAAATAAAAAATAGTATAAATTTGCACCCGCATTCAAGCGATTTTGGTCCATGGTGTAATGGTAACACAACTGTTTTTGGTGCAGTCTTTCAAGGTTCGAGTCCTTGTGGACCAACAGAAAAAACCACTCTTTATGAGTGGTTTTTTTGTTTTTTAAAAATAAAAAATCCCGATTAATTAACTAATCGGGATTTTAAGAAATATAATTTAAATTATATTTTAAATGTTAAAACGGGTTTAACAGCATGATTTACCAAATCTTCACTGATGCTACCGTTAAAAAAGTGAGACAATCCTTTTCTTCCATGCGTACACATTCCAATTAAATCTGCATTGATATAGTTAGAAAAATTTAAAATTCCTTTTTCTACATTAGCATCGTTAAAAATGTGCGTAGAGACTTTTTTGATATTAAATTGACTAACAAACTTATCCATGATTTCTTGAGCCACTAAAGTAGATTTGAAACTATTAGGTGTGTTAATCATAACTAAGTTTAATTCAGCTTCAAATTTATTAGCAACTTCAACAACTTTGGCAAAAGGGACTTTCACTTCATCTGAAAAATCAGAAGCAAAAACAAATTTGTTGATAGTGAAATCAGGAATTTCTTTTTTGATAATCAGTACTGGAACTTCTGAATGGCGAACAACTTTCTCCGCATTAGAGCCTATAAACATATCTTTAAATCCACTTGCACCGTGAGAACCCATTACAATTAAATCAATATCATTTTTCTTGATTAATTTAAGGATACCATCAAAAGCTAATTCAAATTGAACAATTTCAGATACTTTTAAACCTTCAAGGAAATCAGAATCCATTAAACTTTCTAATTTGGCTAAGGCAGCATTTTTAAAAAACATAATCTCAGGCAACGCGTGTCCGCTAGAAACAGCATCGCCGGTTTGGTTAGGTAACTCTAGCATGTGTAGCAAAATAATTTCACCATCATGTTTTTTGGCAATTTGAGCAGCTACTTTTAAAGCATATTCCGCGTGTTCAGAAAAATCGGTTGGAATTAAAATTTTTTTCATAAAAAAAGTCGTGTAAAATAGTTTTAATTTTCGTTGGTTTTTTAAAATATAAAGGTACAAATATTTTTATCATTTTTCAATGTATTTTCAAATATAAAAAAAATCACTATATTTGCACCGTTATTTGATTAAAATGTGAATAATGAGGGGAGCAGAGCTCCCCTCTTTTTATAAAAATATGACATTTAAAGAAAAAGTAGTTGCTTTATTGAACGATGGACTTGCGGAGAAACCTGCTGTCTTTTTAATTGATTTGACCATTACTGATAGTCAAAAAATAATAGTAACGTTAGACGGTGACGATGGAGTGACACTTCAGGATTGTATAGACATCAGTAGAGCAATTGAAAATAATCTTGACAGAGAAGAGCATGATTTTTCAT
Source organism: Bacteroidota bacterium (assembly GCA_022709825.1). Classification (GTDB taxonomy): domain Bacteria; phylum Bacteroidota; class Bacteroidia; order Flavobacteriales; family Flavobacteriaceae; genus Flavobacterium. The sequence goes on from JAKLIC010000006.1 coordinate 15,517, forward strand.
TAGAAGTTGCCTCTGCAGGTGTTTCAACTCCCCTGAAGATGGTAAGACAATATAAAAAAAATATCGGAAGAGTTTTAAAAATTAAAACGGCAAAGGATACTATCGAAGCAAAATTAGTGGCTGTTAATGATGATTTTATCACTTTGACATGGTCAGCTAGAGAACCTAAAAAAATTGGTAAAGGGAAAGAAACAGTTGAAAAAAACCTAGAATTACCTTATAAAGAAATTAAAGAAGCAATAGTGACAATAACATTTTAAATTACAATAGATTAGCATGGAAAATATAGCATTAATTGAATCATTTTCAGAGTTTAAAGACGATAAATTAATTGATCGTGTGACACTTATGGCCATTTTGGAAGATGTGTTTAGAAATGCCTTGAAAAAGAAATATGGTTCAGATGATAATTTTGACATCATTATTAATCCTGATAAAGGTGATATGGAGATTTGGAGAAATCGTATCGTGGTTGCTGATGGTGAAGTAGAAGACGAAAACTCTGAAATTTCATTATCAGAAGCTAGAAAAATTGAACCTGATTTTGAAGTTGGTGAAGATGTTTCGGAAGAAGTAAAATTAATTGATTTAGGGAGAAGAGCCATTTTAGCTCTTCGTCAAAATTTGATTTCTAAAATACATGAACACGACAGCACTAATCTTTATAAACAATTTAAAGATTTAATAGGAGAAATTTATACTGCAGAAGTACATCATGTTCGTCCAAGAGTTGTAATTTTGGTAGATGATGATGGAAATGAAATTGTATTGCCAAAAGAAAATCAAATACCTTCCGATTTTTTCCGAAAAGGAGATAATGTACGAGGAATTATTGAAAATGTTGAATTGAAGGGAAATAAACCTCAAATTATTATGTCCAGAACTTCTGAAAAGTTTTTGGAAAAATTATTTGAACAAGAAATCCCTGAAATTTTTGACGGGTTAATCATGATTAAAAAAGTGGTTCGTATTCCGGGAGAGAAAGCAAAAGTAGCGGTTGATTCTTATGATGATAGAATTGATCCTGTTGGAGCTTGTGTCGGAATGAAAGGTTCTCGTATTCACGGAATTGTTCGTGAATTAGGTAATGAAAATATTGATGTTATTAATTATACCAGTAACATTCAATTATTTATTACACGTGCTTTAAGCCCTGCAAAAGTATCTTCTATTAAAATTGATGAAGAGAAAAAAAGAGCGGAAGTTTACTTGAAATTAGAAGAAGTTTCAAAAGCTATCGGACGTGGCGGCCATAACATCAAATTAGCGGGACTATTAACCGGTTATGAATTAGATGTTATCAGAGAAGGAAGCGTTGCGGAAGAAGAAGACGATGTCGAATTAACTGAGTTCTCGGATGAAATTGACGGATGGGTAATAGATGAATTTGCAAAAATCGGATTAGATACAGCTAGAAGTATTTTAAAACATAGCGTTGAAGATTTGGTTAGAAGAACTGATTTAGAAGAGGAAACCGTTCAAGACGTTATGAGAATATTGAAATCAGAGTTTGAAGGCTAAATTACAAACGAAAAAGAACACACTAAAAAAGTTATATGTCTGAAGAAAAGAATATAAGAATTAATAAAGTTTTAAGGGAGTTGAATATTTCTTTGGAGAGAGCTGTCGATTATTTAAAAGACAAAGGAATTGCTATTGAAGCAAGTCCAAATACAAAAATCTCAGAAGATGTATATGCAACTCTTTGCAATCAATTTGCAGGTGATAAGGGAAATAAAGAAGCATCTAAAGAAGTAAGTGAGGAAAAACGTAAAGAAAAAGAAGCTTTGCGTATTGAAAGAGAAAAAGAATTAGAATTGCTCAAAAAACAAGAAGAAGATCTTCATAGACAACAAGATGTAATTAAAGCGAAAGCAGTTGTTACAGGACCTGTTCAAGTAGGTAAAATTGACTTAGATCCTAAAAAAGTTGTTGTTCCTCAACCTGAAAAGATAGTTGAAGTTAAACCGGCCCCAATTGCTGAGGTAGTAAAACCTGAACCCATTCAACCTAAACCAATTGTTCAAGAAGAAAAAGTAAAAATTGAGCCTAAAAAAATTGAGCCTAAAGTAATTGTTCCAAAAGTTGAAGAGCCTAAAAAAGCTGAACCAAAGGTTGCGACGGATATTCCTGTAGTTGACGAAAAATTTGAAACTCAATATCAAAAATTATCAGGTACTACTACCACAGGACAAAAAATTGATTTATCACAGTTTGATAAGCCTAAAAAGAAAAAAGAAGAGCCTAAAATTCAACCCAGATCTGCAACACAAGGTGCCGCATCTGATGCAAATAAAAATAAACGCAAAAGAATTCCGCCAAAACCGGGGACTCCTGGTGGAGGTCAAAATCAAGGAAATCAACAAGGCGGTGGTGCAATTAGACCAAATCAGCCAATTCGACCTGGTTTCAATAAAGGGGTTCGTCCGGCTATTGTGGCTAAAGTTGAGCCAACCGAAGAAGAAGTGCAAAAACAAATTCGTGAAACCCTTGAAAAACTTCAGGGCAAAGGAAATAAAAGCAAAGCAGCAAAATACCGTAGAGATAAGAGAGATACACACCGTCAACGCTCTGACGATGAGTTAAAAGCAATCGAAGAAGGAAGCAAAACCATTAAAGTAACGGAGTTTGTTACTGTTGGAGAAATCGCTACGATGATGGATGTGCCAATTACCAAAGTAATCGGAACTTGTATGTCTTTGGGAATTATGGTTACGATGAACCAACGTTTAGATGCAGAAACATTGTCAATTGTTGCCGATGAGTTTGGTTATGAAGTAGAGTTTATTACTACAGATATTGAAGATGCAATACAAGTTGTTGAAGATAAAGAAGAAGATTTAGTACATAGAGCTCCTATCGTTACAGTAATGGGTCACGTCGATCACGGTAAAACGTCCTTATTGGATTACATTCGTAAAACAAATGTAATAGCTGGCGAGTCGGGAGGAATTACACAACACATTGGTGCTTACAGTGTAACACTTGAAAATGGACAAAAAATCACATTTTTAGATACACCTGGTCACGAAGCGTTTACAGCAATGCGTGCTCGTGGTGCTCAATTAACGGATATTGCAATTATTGTTGTAGCTGCGGATGATGACATCATGCCACAAACGAAAGAAGCAATCAGTCATGCTCAAGCGGCTGGCGTGCCAATGATTTTTGCGATTAACAAAGTAGATAAACCAAACTCTAATCCGGAAAAAATTAAAGAAAGATTAGCAGGTATGAATTTACTGGTTGAAGATTGGGGCGGTAAAATTCAATCACACGATATCTCTGCAAAAGTTGGAACCGGTGTCAAAGAATTATTGGAGAAAGTATTATTAGAAGCTGAGTTGTTAGACTTGAAAGCAAATCCTAATAAACCAGCTGTTGGTACTGTTGTGGAGGCTTTCCTTGATAAAGGAAAAGGTTATATCTCTACCGTTTTGGTACAAGCAGGAACGGTTAAAATTGGAGATTATGTTTTAGCTGGAAAAAATCATGGTAAAGTAAAAGCTATGCATGATGAACGTGGAAACAGTTTAAAAGAAGCCGGTCCTTCTACACCAATTTCAATTTTAGGTTTAGATGGTGCTCCAACAGCAGGAGATAAGTTTAATGTATTTGAAGACGAAAGAGAAGCGAAACAAATTGCTGCAAAACGTTCTCAATTGATGCGTGAACAATCGGTTAGAACACAAAAACATATTACACTTGCTGAAATTGGAAGACGTATTGCTTTAGGACAATTTAAAGAGTTAAATATCATTTTAAAAGGTGACGTGGATGGATCTGTTGAAGCACTTTCAGATTCCTTCTCTAAATTATCTACTGAAGAAATTCAAATTAAAATTATTCATAAAGGGGTTGGAGCCATTACAGAATCGGATGTTTTGTTAGCTTCTGCATCGGATGCGATTATTATCGGATTTAATGTTCGTCCTGCCGGAAATGCAAAACAATTGGCAGATAAAGAAGAGATTGACATCAAAACATATTCTATTATTTATGATGCAATTGATGATTTGAAAGATGCTATGGAAGGAATGTTATCTCCGGAAATGAAAGAAGAAATTTCAGGAACAGCAGAAATACGCGAAACCTTTAAAATTTCTAAAATTGGTACAATTGCAGGATGTATGGTTTTAGATGGTAAAATTATTAGAAGTTCTAAAATCAGATTGATTAGAGAGGGAGTTGTTATTTACACTGGAGATTTAGTTGCCTTAAAACGATTTAAAGATGATGTAAAAGAAGTTTCTAAAGGCTACGATTGTGGTATTCAAATTAAAGGATACAACGACATTGAAATTAACGATTTAATCGAATGCTTCAGCCAAGTCGAAGTGAAGAAAAAACTAAAATAAATTAAATAAAAAATCCCGAGCAATCGGGATTTTTTATTTAATAAGATGCAATTCTATTTGTTAGGTTTGATTAAAAAAGCATTAGGGTATTTTAATTTTATGTCTTTTAAATTTCTTTCAGCTTCTATTCTTGTTTTAAAATTTCCAACCCAAACTTTATACACCGGGGTATGAAAAAAGATTGAACAATCTATGTTTTTGTTTTCTTTTTTAAAAGCTAATAACGTTTTTTTTGAATTTTCATTATCCCCCGTGAAAATTTGAATTTTCCATCTATCGTTCATTGCAATAGAGGCATTAACTTTTCTTTTTTCATTTAACAGTTGTTCAAATTTAGCATCTTGTTCCACTGTAATGTTTTGTGCACTGAGTGTGAAATTTGAAACAAATAAAGTTAATAGAATCAACGTGTAAAGGCATTTTTTTCTTTCTTGAAATAGCATAATGAATTGATTTTAATACAAATGTACGCGTTATGAAATAAAACAAAAACAAAAAAATTATTTAGAATAAATATAAATTACGATTTAAGAGTATTTTAAGGTTTTGAGAATAGCTCATAAATCGTATTTTTGTCCGAGTTTAAAATAAATACAGTTGTTTTTATTAAGAACTATAGAAAAAATCATACCAAAATTTGTCGACAAATTATATTCTATTATATGAAAAAGGTGGGTAACCCTAATTCGATTTCAAGAATTCTACAATTCAGTTTAGCATTAATGCTAACCTTTACATTTCAACTTTTTGCTCAAGACGCTGCTTCAGCTGCTGCTCCGGCTACTGCCGATGCCGCTCCTGCTGCAGTTGTTTCTGGTGACCCTGCTGCAGGTAAGGCATTGTTTAATGCCCAATGTGCTGCATGTCACAAATTAGATGCAAAAATGACAGGTCCTGCCTTAAGAGGTGTTGGAGCCAAGTATGAAAAGGAGTGGTTGTACAAATGGATTCGCAACAGTGCTGAGTTCATTAAATCTGGAGACGAAAGAGCAAATAAAATTTACAATGAGTTTAACAAGTCTCCAATGACTGCGTTTCCTCAATTGTCAGATACAGACATAGACAATATCATAGCTTATACAATACAGCCGAAAGAAGAGCCGAAAGTAGATGTTGCTGCTCAAGGTGCTACCGGTAATAATGGTGCTGCAGATGGAATTTCCAATGAAGTGATTCTAGGTGCTTTAGCATTGGTATTAGGGATGTTAGTGGTGATGCTTTTCTTAGTGAGAAATGTATTGTTGAGAATTGCTCAGGCAAATGGTATTGAAACGGCTAAAAAAGAACCAACGTTGCCAATTTGGAAAGCGTTTGCAAAAAACCAATTCTTAGTTTTGGTAACGGCTATATTTTTACTTTTATCTAGTGCTTACTTTGTATATGGTTGGATGATGCAAATTGGTGTTGATCAAAATTATGAACCAATTCAACCAATTCATTATTCGCATAGAATTCATGCCGGGGACAATGGAATTGATTGTAAATATTGTCACTCTTCTGCTAGAGATAGTAAGCATGCAGGTATACCTTCTTTAAATGTTTGTATGAATTGTCACAAAAACATTGCTGAAGTAGCTGAAACTACTGCAACACCGGAATACAGCAAAGCTTTTTATGATGAACAAATTCAAAAATTATACGATGCTGTAGGTTGGGATAAAGCCAATCAAAAATATACCGGAAAAACGCAGCCGGTAAAATGGGTCCGTATTCATAATCTACCTGACTTAGTTTATTTCAATCACTCACAACACGTTTCTGTGGCAGGAATTGAATGCCAAACGTGTCACGGTCCTGTACAAGAGTATGAATTACAAAAACAATTTGCTCCTTTAACCATGGGTTGGTGTATCAATTGTCACAGACAAACGGAAGTGAATATGAAAGACAATGACTATTACAAAAAAATTCACGAAGAACTTTCTAAAAAATACGGCAAAGATAAATTGACTGCTGCCGATATGGGAGGTTTAGAATGTGGAAAATGTCACTATTAATTAATTTATTAAGAAGCTAATATATATACAGTATGTCATCAAACAAAAAATACTGGAAAAGTGTTGAAGAGCTAAACGAAAATAGTTCTATTGTTGAGACGTTAAGAAATAACGAATTCATCGAACCTATCCCTACGGATGAGTTCTTAGGAGATAAAGACAGTTTGTCAAATTCTTCTACTTCTAGACGTGATTTCTTAAAGTACGTTGGTTTTAGCACTGCCGCCGCTTCATTGGCTGCATGTGAAGGACCGGTAATCAAATCTATTCCTTATGTTGTGCAACCGGAGCAAATTATTCCCGGTGTTGCTGATTATTATGCCACTTCCATGTTCGACGGTTTCGATTTTGCTAATCTTTTAGTAAAAACGCGTGAAGGTCGTCCAATCAAAATAGAAAATAACACAATTGAAGGTGCAAAATTTACTGCAAATGCTCGTGTTCATGCTTCGGTTTTGTCGATGTATGATAACATGCGTTTGAAACAACCTAAAGTGAATCAAAAAGATGCTACTTGGTCAGAAGTTGATGCAAAAGTAAAAGCTAGTTTAACTGATGCAAAAGCAACAGGAGCTCAGGTAGTCCTTTTAACAGGTACTTTAGCCAGCCCTTCAACAGATAAATTAGTAAGTGAGTTTTTGGTTAATAACCCAACTGCAAAACATGTTATTTATGATGCAGTTTCTTCTTCAGAAGCTTTAGATGCATTTCAAGCAGTTTATGGAGAAAGAGCTTTAGCCGAATATGAATTTGAAAAAGCATCAACGATAGTTTCTGTTGGAGCAGATTTCTTAGGAGATTGGCAAGGTGGCGGATACGACAAAGGATATGCACAAGGAAGAGTTCCTAAACAAGGAAAAATGTCTAAGCATATTCAATTAGAAGCAAACATGACACTATCCGGTGCAGCTGCCGACAAAAGAATTCCAATGTCTGTTGCAGAACAAAAACAAGCTCTTGTTAAAATTTTCAGTATAGTTACAGGAACTTCTGTTGCTGTTGGAAAATTAGCTAATGAAGCTGAAATTGTAAAAATTGCAGAACAATTAAATCAATCAGGATCTAAAGGAGTTTTAGTTTCCGGAATTGATGATAAAAATGCTCAACTATTGGTTTTAGCAATTAATGCTAAATTAAATAGTGAAGCATTCAATCCAAATCAAACCCGTCAAATCAGAAAAGGTTCTAACCAAGCAGTTGCACAGTTAGTGGCGGATTTAAATGGTGGAAAAGTGCACACGCTTATTATGAGTGGAGTGAATCCGGTATATTCTTTAGCAGAAGGTAAAGCATTCGCTGACGGATTGAAAAAAACAAAACTTTCTGTGGCTATTTCTTTAAAAGAAGACGAAACGGCTTCTTTAACAAATATAGCAGCTCCAGCTCCTCATTATTTAGAAAGTTGGGGTGATGTGCAAATTATCAAAGGCACTTACGGTTTAACACAGCCAACTATTCGTCCGTTATTTAATACACGTCAGTTACAAGACAATTTATTAGTTTGGAACGGAAGTGATAAAACCTATTATGATTACTTGAAAGAATCATGGGCTGGAGTATTAGTTGGAAAAACTTGGAATCAAGCAGTTCATGACGGAATTTTTGTTTCACCAACTGTTTCTTCAAATGTGGCTACATCAGCTGATTTTTCAGCAGCAGCAGCTACATTAGCTCAAGCAAAACCAAGTAGTGGCTTAGAATTAAATTTATATACCAAAACCGGTATGGGTGATGGCCAACAAGCCAATAACCCATGGTTACAGGAATTCCCTGATCCGATTACTAGAGCTTCATGGGATAATTACTTAACCATTTCAAAAGCAGATGCTGAGAA
>JAKLIC010000060.1 GCA_022709825.1 Bacteroidota bacterium
CATAAAAAATGCCCTTTATATTTTTAAATTAAAAAACATATCGTAATATTGCAATATAATATATAAGCATGGGAATTACTAAATCAGATTACTTTACCGACCAACAAAATGAACTCGCTATTTTAGCAAAAGCAATCGGACATCCGGCCAGAATAGCCATTATTGAATATCTACTAAAGGTTGATTCCTGTATTTGTGGTGATATCGTAAATGAATTACCCTTAGCTCAGCCAACGGTTTCCCAACACCTCAAAGAACTCAAAAATGCAGGTTTAATTAAAGGAAACGTGGAAGGGGTTTCCATTTGCTATTGCCTCAATGAAACAGGTTTTGATAAAATAAAAACCTTTTTTGAAACGGTAAACAACCACTTGGAAGATAAAAGAAAACAATGTTGTTAAACCAAAATCAATTTTAAAAAGAGTAGAACCGAAATAAACTTAGCACCTAAAATATGAAACTATCACAAATCAAAAACGTACTTTCTACAGTAGAAAACGTTACTTTTCAATTACCAAACGGAACATTTGCACCGGAACATTTTCATGTAACCGAAGTGGGTTTAATCACCAAAAACTTCATTGATTGCGGCGGAACCGTTCGCAAAGAAACCGTTGTTAACTTCCAATTATGGGATGCCAACGATTATGACCATCGGTTAAAACCACAAAAATTGGCCAATATTATCGCCTTGTCTGAAAGAGTGTTAGGCATTGAAGACCATGAAATTGAAGTGGAATACCAAGGAGAAACCATCGGCAAATACGATTTAGACTTTAACGGCCAATCGTTTGTTTTAGTTAACAAGAAAACCGCGTGTTTGGCTCAAGATCAGTGTGGTGTTCCTGCACAAAAACCAAAAGTGCGTTTGTCTGATATGAATAATGAACCAAGTTGTTGCACCCCGGGCGGCAGTTGTTGTTAGAAATTGAAAACAAGTTATAATTATATCTTTTAATCCATGAAACTATATCCTAAAATAGAAAAATACCTTTCTGAGATTTCTTTTGATTCGATAACTGCTGATAGAAAACAAACCCTACAATCTTTAATTGATTACATTCAAATCAAAGTAACGAATAAACAGGACGTCCGATTAAATTTAATTTGCACCCACAATTCCCGCCGAAGTCATTTAGCACAAGTATGGGCACAAGCCGCAGCAACGTATTACGAAATCCCTAATGTATATTGCTATTCGGGTGGAACTGAAGCAACCGCTATGTTTCCTATGGCAGCAAAAACATTAGAAAATGCAGGCTTTCAAATCCAAACAATCGCTGAAGGAACCAATCCTATTTATGCTATTAAATTTGCAGAAAATGCACATCCTATCCTTGGTTTTTCTAAAACCTATGACGATGCTTTCAATCCGCAAAGTGAATTTGCTGCCATCATGACCTGTTCACAAGCCGATGGTGGCTGTCCGTTCATTGCCGGTGCGCAAAAACGTATCCCTATTACATTTGAAGACCCTAAAGCTTTTGACAACACCCCACAACAAGCGATAAAATATGAAGAACGCAGCTTACAAATAGCTACAGAGATGAGTTATGTTTTTGCACAGATAAAAAAATAAGCTATGTCATCAAACAATTGTGCCCCCGTTGTGGAACGAAAAAAACTGGGCTTTCTAGATCGCTTTTTAACTCTTTGGATATTCCTCGCAATGGCGATAGGTGTTTCTATTGGCTATTTTATACCCTCCAGTAGTGGATTTATCAACTCCTTTTCCAGTGGAACTACTAACATTCCATTAGCAATTGGATTAATCCTGATGATGTATCCACCTCTTGCCAAAGTCAAATATGAACAAATGGGAGAAGTGTTTAAAAATACAAAAGTTTTGGGTGCATCGTTGTTTCTTAATTGGATAGTAGGCCCTATTTTAATGTTTTTATTGGCCTTACTTTTTCTTAATGGCTATCCGGAATATATGATTGGTGTTATACTGATTGGATTAGCTCGTTGTATTGCCATGGTTGTTGTATGGAATGATTTAGCCGATGGGAATCGGGAATATGCAGCCGGCTTAATAGCTTTGAACAGTATTTTTCAAGTAGTGCTATATAGTGTTTATGCATATATTTTCATCACCATTTTGCCTCCTTATTTTGGTTACGATAGTTTTGAAGTTAACATTAGTATTGGACAAATAGCTGAAAGTGTCGGCATCTATCTGGGGATTCCTTTTGCTCTAGGGGTTATCAGTCGGTATTCTTTGATTGCCTTAAAAGGAACTGAATGGTTTAACAATAAGTATGTGCCCTTTATTTCACCAATAACATTAATCGCTTTATTGTTTACAATTGTACTCATGTTTAGTTTGAAAGGAGAACTGATCGTTCAAATTCCATTAGATGTCGTTCGTATTGCTATCCCATTAGTTATTTATTTCACGATCATGTTTGTCCTTAGTTTCTTCGTTGGAAAATATTTTGGTGCAGATTATTCCAAATCAACAGCAATAGCTTTTACTGCTACCGGAAATAATTTTGAATTAGCAATTGCAGTGGCCATCGGCGTTTTTGGTATCAACAGTGGTCAAGCCTTTGCCGGAGTAATTGGTCCATTGGTAGAAGTACCGGCTTTAATAGCCTTAGTAAACCTCGCTTTTTGGTTTAGAAAAAAATATTACACCAAAGAACAAACGTCCTAGTTAACTTTACATATCATCATTTACTACCTTTGTGTAAATCTTTAGTTATGAAAAGCACAAGGATATTCTTTTTAATTGCATTACTCTTTGGAAGTTTGTTTTTTATCCGATGCAATACTGAGGATGATATTACAATACCAATAAATCCATCTACGCCAACCGATGTATTTAACTTAGATAAAGTTCCTGAAATTACATTAGAACTGACTGAAGAGCAATGGAATTTATTGCTGACTAACTACGACCTGAACCCAAAAAATGAAACTAAAGTTGTGGCAAAGTATCGCTACAGCTTGGATGGCAACACCATTGAACTCGACAGTATTGGCTTAAAACTACGCGGGAACACCAGCCGTCGTCGACCTGAAGGTGCAATCGGGCAACTCCATACTTCTTCAAACCCTGATTGGCACCACTGTCATTTCGGAGTTGATTTCAACAAAAACATAAAAACCCAACGCTTTCAAGGACTAAAAAAACTGAACTTGAAATGGTTTAAAGACGATGCCACTTATGTACGTGAAATATATTGCTACGACTTATTTCGTCGATATGGCATTTGGACAGCTCCAAGAGCTTCCTATTGCCGTGTTTCCATAAAAGTGGAAGGTGATATTGCTCCTGCCTATTACGGCGTATATGTAATGCTGGAAAGCGTTGATGAGGATTTTATCAATTACCGAAAGGAAAATTGGACACAATCCATAGGATTTATGTGGAAAGGAGGTTGGGTAGGGTATCAAAATGCCGATTTTGTACAAACCGAAAGCATCGGAGTTGAAGAGGTAGATTTAAATCCGTCAAACTCTCTTTATTATACTTATGATCTTAAAACGAGAGAAAATGAACTTGACGGAGCCAAAACACAACTTATCTCCTTTATCAATAACTTAAATTCTAAAACAGGTTCAGCATTTAAAACCTGGATTAGCCAACAAATGGATGTTGACTTATTTTTAAAAACATATGCCGTCAACATTATGGTAGGCATGTGGGATGATTATTGGGTTAATGCCAATAACTTTTATTTCTACATGGCTCCTGACGGAAAAGTCTATTTTATTCCTTATGATTACGACAATACATTGGGAACATCTATGTTGATGCCTAACTCAGGAACTCAAAACCCTTTGAATTGGGGTCCGGCAAGTGGTAGACCACTCATAACGAAAATATTGGCCATTCCGGAATATCAAACAAAATTCAAAACTTATATTAAAGAATTGGCTGACAGCAACAACGACTATTTTGATGCCACCAAAAGCAGAAATAGAATAGCTTCATGGCAATTCAAAATTGGTCCCTATATTTCTAATGACACTGGGGAAGATATGCTGATAGAAGACAAACCTGCCTTTTGGGGTAATGCTCCTTTTTATCGCCTTAGTTCCGGAAATAATTTTGGAGGCAATTCAGGACCGGCAAATTATTTTAGCTCAAGAACAAGTTCAATTCCATGGTAAAACAAAAACGGGCTTTCTTTCGAAAACCCGTTTAGTATATTTAAATTCTTGTTGTGTTTATTTCTTTACAATTAAGAATTCACTACGTCTGTTTGAAGCATGTTGTTCTTCTGTACAAGCTTCTTTACAATCCGCTTTAGGTTCAGTTTCACCCATTCCTTTTCCGGAGATTCTATCTTTAGAAATTCCTTTAGAAATAATATATTGAACCGTAGATTTTGCTCTTCTGTCGGATAAACTTAAGTTGTACACATCACTACCACGATTGTCTGTGTGTGATTTAGCCATGATAACCATCTCTGGATTATTTTGCATTACTTGTATTAACTTATCCAATTCAAAGGCTCCTTCTTGCGTGATATTACTTTTATCAAATTCAAAAAAGATCGGATTTAAAATCACTTCTGTTTCTGTTACAATCACGTCAATTGGGTTAAGTGGTGCATCCACTCGCTTTTGTGGCCCTTTGCTCGCTGCAACCGGGAAAGTATTACTTTCGTAACCGTCTTTAGATGCCTGAACAGTATAATTTTTATCACATTCAACATAATAAGTAACTTCACCTTTCGCATTACTCATTTCAGTTGCGATAACATTTTTCTTATCGTCCACAATGGCAACTTTGGCATTCACTAAAATGGCTCCTGTTTTAGCATCAGTAACAATGGTAGTAACTTCAACACCACATACCGGTGTAGCTAAATAGATGTTATCAACTCCGGCTCTATTACTAGACAAGAATCCAATATTTTTATCTTTACTGAACGTAAAAGCAAAATCATCTTTTTCACTGTTTACCGGTTTACCCATATTAACAGATTCCCCTTTTGCCATATCATAAACAAAGACATCATATCCACCGAAACCTTGTCTTCCACTTGAAGCGAAATAGAACATTTTGTTGTCATCAGATATATAAGGGAAACTTTCATCTCCTTCAGTATTAATTTTAGCTCCTAAATTCTCAGGTGTACCAAAACCTCCATCTTGATTTACTGCTACTTTCCAAACATCGTTTCCACCTAAAGAACCTGGCATATTTGAAGAGAAGTATAATGTTTTTCCATCCTTACTCAAATAAGGATTTCCGGTAGAATAGGCATTACTGCAGAAAGGTAAAATGGTAATATTACTCCATTTTCCATTAACATTCGTTGCTTTGAAAAGGTTCACTTGACTCACTTTCAATCGAGTATTGTTCACTTTATCTTTTTCAAAACTTTTTTCTTTGAAACTCTCACTGGCAAAATACATTGTATTACCATCAGCACTCAACGTTACTGGACCATCATGCCATTTTGAATTTACTTCCGCAACCGGCTCAGCATTGGTGATTGTTCCGTCAACATTGTAGTTTGCTTTGTATATGTCCAAATAAGGCTCGTCAGTCCAACCATACGTTTTTTTAGCTCCGTTTCTTGCACTGGCAAAATACAATGAGTTTTCGTGCAATACCGCTCCAAAATCAGACTTGTCACTGTTCAATTCTAAAGCCTTCACATCAAATTGTTTCTGTTTATCTAACAATTTTGGTAAATAGTTTGGATTAGCTTTAAAATCTTTTGCTCTTTGGTCATTAGGAGCTTTAGTTGCAAACTGTTGCATTTGTTTGTTAGCTTCTTCGTATTTCCCTTGTGCTTTAAGCATTTGAGCATAACGATAATATGTTTCGGCATCTTGTGGCGTTTCTACAGCTCTAGCATACCATTTACTGGATTCAGCAGCATTAAACATATTATAGTAACTATCCGCTAATTGTTTATGAACGTATCCGTCACCTTTGCCATTTTCAGCTAATTTCAGGTATTCATCTGCCGCTTCAAAATAATCAAATTGCTTAAAAAGCTTATCTGCTTTTTTAGTGTCTTTGTTTTGTGCACTCAGAGGAGTAATGCTTAACATTACAATACTAAGTAAAAATATATATACTTTTTTCATCGTCTGGTTTGCTTATTAGGTTAGAAAAATCGTGATGAACGTGATACCTTTTTCGGGAAATTCAAATCAAACAACAAGATAATCTCATGAGAGGCAGGCGTTGTTATATTCAAATCAGAAACGATATGGTCGTAAGCATACCCAATTCTCAAACTTGGAGAAATAGCATAATTAACCATGGCACCGAAACTGTCTTCTAATCGATAGGTTGCTCCAATTTCAAACTTCTCATTAAATAAGAAATTTGTGGAAAGGTCTAACGAAGTAGGAGCACTAAATGCTGATTTAACCATAAAGAATGGTTTAAACTTCACGTTGGCAGACAAATCAAACACATAACCTCCGGTAAAGAAATAGTGTGTGGTTTCACTACCATATTCTCTCCCATCATAATCTAAGTGTTTAGAATTTATCATATTAGGAACTGAAAATGCTAAATAATATTTATCAGTATAATAGAAAATTCCCGTACCAAAATTAAAATATGTATTATTGATGTTATTGGCAAATACACCATCTGCCGGATCAGGCAAAGTAGGTATAATTTTAGTAAAGTCTACATCATGAAATGTAACCCCTGCTTTTAAACCTAAAGCTAAACGGTGTTCTCCACCAAGATTTAATGTATAAGAGAAATCTCCGTATACATTTTTTTCTGTTACAGGACCTATTTCATCCGAAATTAATGAAAGTCCAACACCTACATTTTTACCAACCGGAGAACTACCGGAAAGGGTAAACGTTGTAGGGGCATCTTCAATCTCTACCCATTGTTTTCTGTAGAGTAAGCCAAAAGACAAGTTCTCTTTACTACCTGCATAAGCGGGATTTATCACGTTCATGTTATACATGTATTGTGTATAATGAGGATCTTGCTGGGCTGAAACATCTGCTATGCTTACTAATACTATCAGTAGTGCAAAATATATTTTCTTCATTTTTATTGTTTTTGTAGGGTTAAAGTAGTGCCGGTTGGTTTTAAAGCCAACCGGCTTACTTATTTTCTAATTAACGTACTCTATTGATATAAATCCATCCTGTCGTATTAGTGCCTTCTGTGAAATATATAACATAATAATATGTTCCGTCCGGTAATTCGTCACCTTTATCGCTTTGACCGTACCATTCGTCTTCATAATTATTTTTGCTGTATACTTTTGTACCATAACGGTTAAAGATTTCAAGTTTACTTACATTGAAGTTAACTAAATCAAAGAAATCGTTACTACCGTCGTTATTCGGCGATATACCCTTTTGAATCAAACAAGAATTGATTGTTACTTCAAATTCTGTCTGAGCAGAACAACCACCAACTGTAGCGTAAACATAAATCACTTGTGAAGTAGTTACATCTGATCCTGGTTGTAATTGAGTTCCTGTACCGTTTTGTCCTGTGTAATAAGCATTCCCTGAATTTAACTCCGGTAATGTATATTTTCCACATTCTTCTACATCTGATAACTCTTGAGCCGTTACATTAACAATTGTTACCGTAAAGCTTGTTTCATTGAAACAATTTGGTGTTGTTGCGGTTTGAGCAAAAACGTAAATTGTTTGATCTGATGTAATTACATCACCTGCCGCTAATTGCTGTCCTGTTCCGCCTGAACCGGTATAATAATTATTCCCTGCACTTAATGCTGGTAAAATAAATCCACCGTCTGCTAAACATTCTGTTGCATTTGGTATTACATCAGCAGTAGGAGTAACATTTACAGTAACTGTAAAACTAGTTTCTGCAGTACAATTTGGTGTAGTTCCGGTTTGTGCAAAAATATAAACTGTTTGATTTGAAGTAATCAAATCTCCCACATTTAATTGTGTTCCTAAACCACCTGCTTGAGTATAGTAAGTGTTATTTGCACTTAGAGTCGGTAAAATATAACTGTCACAAACAGTTTGGTCAACAATTACATCAACACTTACAGTGTTAATCGTAACATTGAAACTAATCTCATCTGTACAGGTTCCATCAGCAGCATATACATAAATCAACTGTGTTGACTCTATACTATCTCCTGCATTT
>JAKLIC010000061.1 GCA_022709825.1 Bacteroidota bacterium
TATACCCTGAATTAGCTGGTGGCGAGGCTAAATCTAACAAATCTGTGAAAGAAGATGCACAAGGTTTGTTATCTCAAAAATTAGATGCTATGTTAAAAGAAGCTAAAGTTGACGGTGAATTAATGTCAAGTTTAGGAAACAGTATCAGAAATTTCGAATCTGCTGCAAAAGGAATTGCTCCAACAGTTGATTCAATGGTAGGTCAGAAAAAATACAGCGAAGAGTTGTCAATGGCAGCTGCTCAAATGGAATCATTGAACAGTTTATATAAAGTTCAATTAGAAAGTGCTTCCAGAAACGCTGAAGCTAATAAAGAAATCGCTGATAATGCAGCAAAATTAAAAGATCAAATGCAAGCTATGACAGCTAATATTGCTTCGTTAAACAATGTTTACGGTGGTATGTTGTCTGCAATGGGAAATAGAGGATAATTAGTTTTATCAATTTAAAAACACTTAAAAACTAATTACAATGGCAGGAGGAAAATTAACCCCTAGACAAAAGATGATTAACCTGATGTACCTGGTTTTCATCGCTATGCTTGCACTGAATATGTCCAAAGAAGTTTTATCTGCTTTTGGATTAATGAATGAAAAATTTGAAGGTTCTAATAATGCCGCTATCGCTTCAAATGCCCAAATGTTAACTAGCTTAGACCAGAAAGCTTCTGAGGCTGGAGGAGAATTTGCAGTTGCGGCAACAACAGCTCACAAAGTTGAGAAAATTACTAAAGTTTTCTATGATTACATCGCGTCATTAAAAGCAGATGTTTTGGTTGGAACTGAAGTCGATGCTGAAACAGGTAAACTACCATATGAATCGATGGATAAAGGTGATAATGTAGACCAATCATGGTTTAGTCCTGGTGGATATTCTCCTAAAGGTGAGGAAATCATGAAAACCATTGAAAAATACAAAGCAGATATGAAAGCTGCTTTAGGTAATAATAAAAAATTAGCACCAATTGTCGCTGAAATTGATAGCAAATTTAATTTAGCTAAAGTAAAGAATAAAGATGGTATTGAAATTGAATATTTAGATTATCATTTTAAAGGGTTTCCAGGTATTGCTTCATTATCAAAATTGTCAGTTTGGCAAGGTGATATAAAAAAGGCTGAAACTGATGTTTATAATACATTGTTAGGTAAAGCGGCTGTTGCTGCTGCCTCGTACAGTAATTATCAAGCAATTGTTGTTTTAGAGAAAAGTGCATATTTCCAAGGTGAAACAGTTAAAGGTAAAGTTGTACTAGGTCGTTATGATGAAAATACAACACCTACTAAATTTGCCGGTCCTGGTAAAATTGAAAACGGTCAAGCCGTTATTTCATTAACAGCTGGTTCTGTAGGAGAGCAAAATATTAATGGACAGTTTAGTTTCCTAGAAGACGGAAAAGAAATTCCATTAAAATTTGAAGGAAAATATGTTGTTGTTCCTCAACCTAAAGAAGCTACAATTTCTGCGGATAAAATGAATGTCGTTTACAGAGGTGTTGTGAACCCAATGTCTATTTCTTTTGCGGGTGTTTCGGATGTTGATGTTACAGCTACGGCTCCTGGTCTTACTAAAGGATCAAGTGCTGGTAAATATAATATGAGTCCGGGTCAAGGAACTGAAGTGATGATAAATGTTACTGCTAAATTACCAGGTGGTAAATCTGTAAGTTCAAAAAAACCATATCGTATCAAAGGTATTCCTGCTCCGGTAGGTGCAATTGGAGGAGAAATGTATACGGTTAAAGGAGCAAAATCAAGATTAGAAGTTTCTCAAGTAACTGCTAAATTACCTGATTTCGATTTTGATGTGAAATTAAATGTTACCGCATTTACATTTAAAGTTCCCGGTCAAGCAGCTGTTATTGTTTCCGGTGATAGAGTAAATGCTCAATGTAAAGCAGCTTTAGCAAGAGCAGGTAGAGGAGACGTAGTTACGATTTCTGATATCAAAACACAATTGGTTGGTTCTTCTATTATGTTGCCAAGAACTGCTCCAGTTATTTACGAAATACAATAATTAGGTAAGATTTTCGTTATTTTCTTAATTAACCTACAAATTATACACAATGAAAATGAATAAAGTTATAGCGTGCCTGTCGGTTTTGTTGATTACTCAAATGAGTGTCGCACAATCCAATTTATTGAATGCTAAATCACCAAGTGAAATTGGCAAAAAAACGGCTGCTCAAGAAGAGAGTGATAACGACAAACCGCTTCA
This sequence comes from Bacteroidota bacterium, assembly GCA_022709825.1. Classification (GTDB taxonomy): domain Bacteria; phylum Bacteroidota; class Bacteroidia; order Flavobacteriales; family Flavobacteriaceae; genus Flavobacterium. The sequence goes on from JAKLIC010000061.1 coordinate 2,215, forward strand.
ATACGGTTACGTGCATGATAGAGACGTATTAATGGGTAAAATGGTTTGGGAAATCATCGATTTAGATGAACGTATTAATTTCCCATTATATTTCCCTATTGATACTGCTAATATCGGAAAAGACAGACGTTCTTTATTTGATGTGTTGATTAAAGAAATTAAAAGTGGAAAAATTACGGAAGTATATTATGATGATTACTTTAATACCAAAAAATCATTAAAAGATATGGCTTCTTCCTTTACTTACATTGATACTACGAATGCCGGTAGAGAAGAAATCAATACTTATTTTGACGATTATAAATCAGGTGCAAAAGTATTAGATCCTCAATATATCGACAAAAGAGAATTAAGTTCTATTGATGTTTCAGGATATAAAGTAAAAGGATATTGGTATTTTGACAAACGTCAAGGTGAAATGAAATACCGTTTATTAGGTATTTGTCCGGTATCTCCTGAGGCTCGTGAAATAGGTGTTGACAATCCGGATGTAATCGAATTATTCTGGGTTTATTTCCCGGCTACACGTGATGTATTACATGAATGGAAAGCATTCAATAATGAAAATTCTGCTCAGCCAATGACTTTTGATCATTTATTAAATTCACGCCGTTTTAGTGGTGTAATTTATAAAGAAGAGAATGTATACGGAGACAGACAAATTATGGAATACATGAAAGATAATGCCTTAAATCAACTTTTAGAATCTGAAAGGGTGAAAGAAAAAATCAGAGACTTTGAGCAAGATATGTGGAATTATTAATTCATAAAATTAAATACAATAAAAACTCTTACTTCACGGTAAGAGTTTTTTATTTTTGTAACATGAAAGATTATTTAATAGTTGGCTCCGGTTTAGCCGGTATTGCTTTTGCTGAGTTTGCTCTCCAAAATAATAAATCGATTACTGTTTTTGAAAATTATTCTCAAAATTCCTCTCTTGTTGCGGGTGGCTTATATAATCCTGTTATTCTTAAACGGTTTAGTGAAGTATGGAAAGCACAAGAGCAAATATCATTAGCCCAAGATTTTTATGGTGTTTTGGAAGGTAAATTAAAAACGCACCTTGATTTTAAAGTGCCAATTTATAGAAAGTTGTTTTCCATCGAAGAACAAAATAATTGGTTTGTTGCTACCGATAAACCAAATCTTGCACCTTTTTTAGCTACGGAATTAAAGCACAATAAATACAACGGAATTGATTCTCCATTTGGTTTTGGCGAAGTTTTACAATCAGGATATGTTGATATTGCTTTATTACTTAGCAAATACCAAAGTTATCTAACTAATCAGGGATTATTATGGAATGAAGCATTTATTTACGGCGATTTAGAAGTGCAAAATGGATATGTTGTTTATAAAAAGGAAAGATACAAGCAGGTTGTCTTTGCGGAAGGCTTTGGGATGCATGCTAATCCATTTTTTTCTAATTTACCACTCGATGGAACTAAAGGGGAATTATTAGTCATTAGAGCTCCTGAATTGAAACTGGATGTAATTATTAAATCATCCGTATTTATTTTGCCCATTGGAAACGATTTATATAAAGTTGGGGCAACTTACAATTGGGAAGATAAAACACCAACACCCACAGCAGCAGGAAGAAATGAATTATTAACTAATCTGAAGGCACTGGTTCATTGCGATTTTGAAGTTGTTGACCATTTAGCCGGTGTTAGACCAACGGTGAAAGACAGAAGACCAATTGTAGGAACTCATCCAAAACATCCAAATCTCCATGTATTAAATGGATTAGGAACCCGAGGGGTAATGCTGGCACCAGCAATGGCTAAAGCGTTATTTGAAAATATTGAAAATCAAATTCCTTTGGAAAAAGAAATAGACATCAAAAGGTTTAAAAAAGTTAGTTGGGATTAACGTTGTTTGTTTTTCCAATCTTTATCAAAATGGACAAACATGTTGATCCAAATATTTCTGGACAATCGCAAGATAATCGGATAAGTTAGAATTAAAGTAATTACTATCGCAATAAAAGAATGAATTAGTCCTAATCCGATAAAAACATTTGAAATTATAAAGGCTGCAACACCAAAGGCAATACTCAGTCCATAACTCACATACATCGCTCCATAAAAAAAAGAAGGTTCCATTTTATAACGAGTGCCACAATGACTACAAGTATCATGCATTTTAAATATTTTACTCACGATATATGGATTTTTTTCTAAATACATACTTTCTTCTTGGCATTTAGGACAACTTCCTGTTAAAATGCTATTCAATTTGGATCCTTTTTTTAACATTTGCAAAAATTTTATACAAAGGTATCTTTTTCACAAGTTAACCAATGTAACATTTGTAACAAAATTATGCTAAACATACACAATTTATCGGTTTCCTTTGGAGGAACATTTTTATTTGAAGAGGTAACCTTTCGTTTGGGTTCAGGGGACAGAGTTGGATTAGTGGGAAAAAATGGTGCCGGTAAATCAACCATGCTTAAAATTTTAGCAGGTGATTTTAAACCTGATTCTGGAAGTATTGCCACAGAGAAAGAAGTAAAGATGGGTTTTCTACGTCAGGATATCGATTTTGAACTGGGAAGAACTGTATTAGAAGAAGCTTACCAAGCTTTTGAAGATATTAAGAAAACGGAAGTCAGAATAGATCAAATCAATCATCTATTGGCCACCCGTACAGATTATGAAAGCCAATCTTACTCTGAATTAATTGATGAATTGAGTGATGTAACGCATCATTTTGAAGTATTAGGTGGTTACAATTATGTGGGTGATACGGAGAAAATTCTGTTAGGGTTAGGTTTCAAAAGAGAGGAATTCAATAATCAAACGGATACTTTTTCAGGAGGTTGGCGGATGCGGATTGAATTAGCAAAACTGCTTTTACAATCCAACGATATTTTGCTTCTCGATGAGCCAACCAATCACTTAGATATTGAAAGTATAATTTGGCTAGAAGGTTTTCTTAGAAATTTTCCCGGAGTAGTGGTCATCGTTTCGCACGATAAAATGTTTTTAGATAATGTGACGAATCGAACCATCGAAATCTCTTTAGGAAAAGCCTATGATTTCAATAAACCGTATTCACAATATTTAGTTTTGCGAGAAGAAATTCGCGAAAAGCAATTGGCTACTCAAAAAAATCAGGCTAAAAAAATTGAAGAGACTGAAAAGTTAATAGAAAAGTTTAGAGCAAAGGCTTCAAAAGCGTCCATGGCTCAATCGTTAATCAAGAAATTAGATAAAGTGGAACGAATTGAAGTCGATGAAGATGATAATTCTGTGATGAATATTTCCTTTCCCGTTTCTATAACACCCGGTAGAGTGGTGATTGAGGCAGAACATGTGACGAAATCTTATGGTGATAAAACCATTCTAAAAGACATTTCATTATTGGTTGAACGTGGTAGCAAAATTGCCTTCGTGGGTCAAAATGGTCAAGGAAAATCAACGTTTATCAAAGCCATCGTTAACGAATTCAAGTACCAAGGTTCAATTAAATTAGGACATAATGTTCAGTTGGGTTATTTTGCCCAAAATCAGGCGGAATATTTAGACGGCGAAATTACGTTGTTGGAAACCATGGTGAATGCTGCAACAGACAGTAATAGGTCTAAAGTTCGCGATATGTTAGGTTCCTTTTTGTTTCGAGGGGATGATGTGGAAAAAAAGGTAAAGGTGCTATCCGGTGGTGAACGAAACCGTTTGGCATTATGCAAATTATTGTTACAACCCATTAATGTTTTATTGATGGATGAACCGACCAATCACTTAGATATTAAATCAAAAAACGTTTTAAAAGCGGCCTTAAATAAATTTGAAGGAACCTTATTGTTGGTTTCACACGATAGGGATTTTTTACAAGGAATGGCAAATACGGTATACGAATTCAAAGACCAAAAAATCAGAGAATATTTAGGAGATATCAACTTTTTCTTAGAGCAACGTAACGCCATGAACATGCGTGAAATTGAGAAGAAAGATGTAGTTGCGAATTCAAATTCCAATAAGGAAAATAAATCGGTTTCGTATGAAGATCAAAAGAAGAACAAATCGCTTCAAAATCGCTTAAGTAAAATTGAAAGTCAAATCAAGCAATTGGAAATCGACATTCAAAATGATGATAAAGCATTGATGTCAAATTATGACAAACATATTGAAGACGCTAGTTTTTTTATGGCCTATAATAAAAAGAAACAGGAGTTGGATAAATTATTGGAAGATTGGGAAGTTATTCAAGGTGAAATAGATGCTTTAAACTAGTGGCAACATGATTCGTAAAAATTTACATTTGATTATTTCAGTGCTAATTGTTATTCCCGCAGCACTTTTTTACGGATTATTCCCAAATGTAACTTTACCCGTTTTATTTGATTTTGAAGTTCAATCTACTGATTTAAAGAATGTGTTTCGAGCTATTCTCGGATTATATTTGGCTTTTTCAGCACTTTGGGTTCTTGGAATACTAAAGTCTGACTTTTGGAAAATGGCCACATTGTCTAATTTCATATTTATGATTGGATTAGTATCTGGTAGAATGTTGAGTATGGTTTTGGATGGCATTCCTTCTCCGGCTTTTTCTTATGGTATTATTGGCGAATTGATTTTAGCGATTTTTGCCTTATATCAATACCGAAAATATAAAAATTCTATTTAAACGGATTTCGCTCTTGCCAATCTGTTTTAGGTTCCAAATAACAGAATAACTGCTCCATTTTTTTATTGATTAGCACATTTGAATGCTGCATAAATCCAAACATTTCTTCCGGCTTTGCACCAACAGAACTTTTAATTTCCAAAGCTGTTCGGGCAAAAATAATTTCCTTAAACCCTTTATTGATGGAATAGGCTATCATATCATACAGCATATTTAAATACAACATTTTTTCACGTTGAATTTTTTCATCATACCCTAAAAAATAAGTATCCATTTGGGTCCCGTTTTTAATTAAGGTATTAAATCCAATTAATTGGCCATTTTCAAAATAACCATAAAATAAAAAATTGTCTTTCAGTTTTTCTTTCATCACCCGAAAGTGATTTTTGGCCAGGAAAAAAGTGTTAAACGGAGCATTTTGAGCGACATGATGATACAAGTCATAAATGGTTTCTTCCTGAGCTATAATTTCCTCTAAATTCATTTTTTGTTTATGAATTCCTGCTGCTTTTTTACGACAGCGTTTGTATTGGTCTCTGTATTTTTTTGATAAGGAGGCAATATAATCATCAAAGGTATGCCAGTGGTCACAGGAGCAAAAAACCATATTAGGTTGAGTTGTAAAACGATAAAAAGATTGAAATTGCGGTGCAGAAAAATGAAGTTGCTCTTTTTCTTCAAAATCTTTTAGGGTTGTTAAATGCACACTGAGCCCTTTCTGTTTTAGTATTTTTTTGATTTCATCTATTGCTTGATAAAGTACTTCTATTCCTTTAGCGGAATCAATTTGTTCAGAAAACTGATAGGCATTTTGACCGGACAACATGTTGTTCCCAAGGAGTAAAACATGCGAACAGAAGTTTCTGAAAATAAGATTCCGAACAAATGTTTTGACACACTTGTCCCGTTCACCAAAAGATTCTAGTTTGTTTAAATCCAAAAATTGAGATAAGGCTATACCAACCAAGTTTTTGTTTTCGAAAATACCAATAAAAAAACAGCTCATGTTTTGAGGAGCTGATTCTTCCAACACTTCTAAATAGTGGGTCGATAAAAATATATTCGAGGAAGCTAAGCTATTCCATTGGGATGGTAATTGCTTAACCGATTCGTAAATGCTAAAAGTATACGCTGAATTCAAAGACAAATTGTTTCAGAAATAAGTTGATAAAGTTAAAGTATGTTGTATAAATAATAATCTTATTTAACTTTATATAAATATTTGAT
>JAKLIC010000062.1 GCA_022709825.1 Bacteroidota bacterium
CCAAACGAATGTTATAGGTCATCAGTTTCAAATCTTGCGATATTCCTATAAGTGGAATAAGAAAACAACAAAGTAAAATTGATTTTTTCATGATATTATTTTATTGTAATTTCAAGGATTCCAAAGAAATAAAAGTCTGCTTTTTTGTTCTTTACAATGCTTCTATTCAACAAGAATAGAAGCAAGGCAAAGAAACAACTAACTTAAACAAACATCTTATTATTGGTAAACTCTAATGTAATCAACTTCTAAAGTTGTTGATGTAAAATTTGGATCAATATTCCCTCCAAAATTTCCACCCATGGCACAATTAAAAATTAAAAAGAAATTTTGATTAAATGGCAAGCTATTAGTATTTACAAAAGAATAATACAATTGATTATCCACATAAAATTTGATGTACGATGATGTCCAATCTACTGCATAAACGTGAAATTCTGAAGAGGCATTTGAAATAGTTACATTTCCACCGTCCGCATTTCCTCCTGAATGACCCGGATGATGAAGTGTTCCATAAATTTTATTTTGAGCATTTCCAACATGTTCCATGATATCAATTTCTCCACATCCTGGCCAACCGGCAGTCCCTATATTGTCGCCAAGCATCCAAAGTGCCGGCCAAGTTCCTCCTCCGGTAGCTAATTTGGCTTTGATTTCTACTCGACCATATTTAAAAGAAAATTTATCTTTCGTTACTATTCTGGCTGAAGTATAATTGCTACCACTGTAAACTTCCTTGATTAAATTTATTTTTAAAATACCGTCTTGCACAATTACATTTTCAGGACGATTAGTATAATATTGAGCTTCATTATTTCCCCATCCATTTGAACCGGTTCCAATGTCATATCCCCAATAGGTTGAATTAGGAGCTCCATTAACATTAAATTCATCAGACCATAATAATTCCGGCGAAACATAAACCGTTGTTGCAATGGTTTTAGATATAAACTTAGTTCCATTATAGGCAGAAACATAAATTGTATAGGTATTTGTGCCCATATCGGTGAAAGTATGATTTACTAATCCGGTTGTAGATTCCACCAACTGCCCGTTTCCAAAATTAATTTTATACAATGTTGCGTTAACCGCAGTTGCAGTCAATGAAATCGTACCGCTTCCATCACCATTTGGAGTAGAATCTGAAAAACCTACTTTTGTTATGGTAACTGCTAAATTTGATGGCGTGATAGTATCACCTCCATCTGAACTATCGTTGCTACAACCTAAGATAGGTAAGCAAAACAGTGTCATAAAAAGGTAAAGATTCTTTTTGAAAGCGGTGCAGATTTTCATTTTTTTTTGTTTTAAAAACTACCCCGAAAAAATATTCCTTTCGGGGTAATTCAATTTAGTTTTAAGGAGCTGGTTTTAATTTTAAATACCAGGCATTTCCGGTTTCCGTACCTTGAACTCTTAAGTACATATAATTTCCATCTAAAACCATAATTTCATATTCTTTTTGCAATGACCCATAACCTATGAAAGTTGTGGTTCCTGACAACAAGATACTAGTTTGAGTAGAAGGCGTTGAAGCGTCAATTCCGGTACTAGAAGGCACAAAACTGAATGAACTTGAACCACCGGCATAAGGATAACAACCTTCATCTCCTGAAGCAGGAATACCAGGGATTGAGGCTAACGAACCTGTTTTTGTGAAAGCTCCATCAGAAGTAACTACGTCAAGCGTATAAGTATTAGAAACTGTTTTAGAAAATGTAAAAGTGGCTGTGTAAAAACAATTACAACAAGCAACTTTTTCATCAATTGCTGCAGACCACCATTCTGGAGTTGATGAATTTGCCCATGGTCCAACACCAAAGTGACCAGGAACACTTTTATCAACAATCCATTTTTTTGAAGAATTATTCGTCAAATTAGTTACAATTTCAGGATTTACATTAAAATCACTGCGAACCGTAATATCTTTTGTAATAATCGTAGAAGAACCACCTTTCCCATAAGCAACTGCTGTTATTCTATAGGTGTTTACACCTAATGATGTGTATTTTTTAGTTACTTTCCCAGTTGGAAGATATACTAAATCAACATCATTATTTGCATCATAATCAACTTTATAAGACAATGCATTATCGGCGGTAATAGTTATTTTTACATCTCCTGAACCATCTCCTTCAGGATTATTAATATCTTGACCAACTATTTCTGTAGCAATTACTAAATTAGTTGGTGCATCTAAATCACCCAAAGAATAATCTTCATCATTATTACAGGCAAAAAAAATGGCACCCATAAAAACAAGAGCAAATATATATTTAAAATTTTTCTTCATTTTTTCTTGGTATTAATTAGTTTGTTTAATGTTATCAAGGTAAATTACTTCCCCGGTACCGTTAGCTGTATCGTTATATCTGAATACTAATTGATTAAAAGTAGTTCCGGCAGGAATTCCAAATGTCCCAAAATCAAAAGATAGTTCTTCCCATTGATTTGCTACAGTAGAAGCTACCTTCAGAATTTTATTTGAAACCCCATCTGAGCCTTGTTCAAGTTCTACATTAAGCATTTTACCCACTTCTGTAGAATAAACCATAACCTTGATTATACTTCCGTTATCAATATTGATTGGTGTTCCGTTTGGAGTACTGAGCGGTGTCCATGTTCCTCCCCAACCAGGAGCACCAACTGCTTTTATATACTTTCTTACGGTTGCACTAGTATTGATTCCTCCCGGATTTGGATTAGCTATTTGCGAAACACTTACATCTCCAAAAGTTCCACCAATATTATAATTTTGGATTGGACTTTCATAGGTAATTGGTAATGAAAATGGAGCATAAATTGTAATTGATTCTGTTAATTCAGATTGAGCTGCTCCACCACTTAAAGCAATCACTTTAACATTATATACTCCAGGTGCTGCATAAGTATGAGGAGGTAATGTTTCTCCTACTGCCATTGGTGTACCAACTTCATTTGTAACATCACCAAAATAAACTAAAAAGCCATTCGCGTAATCTGCTGTAGCAGAAACTGTTAAATCATAACCGGCTAAGTTTTTATTGATTACTAAATTTTCAGGAGCTCTGTAAACCAATTGCAACGGATAAGTATTTTCTACTTCAATTCCGGTGATTCCTCTTGACACTATGGTTACGGTATAACTTCCTTCAGGGTAAGAATGTGTTACACTATTTCCGGGGCTAAGAGAAACTAATTCTCCATCACCATGACCTAAATTAACCGTAAATTCTGTTACTCCTTCACCAAAAGGTGTTATTCTTACATTTCCCGAATTATCATCGCTGATATCGAATATTTTTGAAGTTGCAGTTGGTTCAGATGAATTTAGGGAAGACAAATCAGTCCCAATTCCATCTTCTTCAGAGCAACCTATTACTACTGTTTGTAATAAAACAAAACAGATTAGAAATTTAATTTTTTTCATATTACTATACGTTTTTAGTAAACCCCCCATGTCATCAATTATTTTTGGAAATAAGATAACATGGGTGATTTATTTTTCTATTAGTTATAACTTGGATTTTGAACCAATAAAGTGTTTTCTAACTCTTTAAATGGAATTGGCAATATTTCGTGTTTTCCTGCCACAAAACCTCTTGAGGCTAGTTTTGAAGCAGCTTGACCTGTTCTTACTAAGTCAAACCAACGATGACCTTCTCCGGCTAATTCTCTTCTTCTTTCATCCATAATTGTAGTCATTGAAACAGGGACAGATGGTAAACCAACGCGGCTTCTCACCGCATCTAATAAGGCTTGTGCTCTGGTTCCGCTTCCGCCTAGGGCTTCCGCCTCCATTAAATAAGTATCAGCAAGTCTAATTGCATAGGTGTTTTGTTTATAATTCAAAACTGCATCTCCGGCTCCGGTATGTGCATCAGCTTGTCTAGGTAAAAATTTATTTAAAAAATAGCCTGTGTCTTCATAACCACCAATGTAGTCAACTTCACCTGCTAATTTCAAGGCTTTCAAATCTAACACAGTCGCTCCAAATCTTGGATCATCAGCCATAAAATCATAAAAATCTTGTGTAAACACATTAAAACTCCAACCGGATGGCAAGGCAGGTGCTGTTGAACCAATAGCCGTATAACCTCTAGGCCCAACCATTACGTTAACAGTATTTCCTTCATCTTGACCACCGCCCCAAATTCCCCAATACGAATTTCCTTGACTAGTATGAGTAACTTCTAAAATAGATTCGGTGTTAAATTTATTGGTAACCACCCATAAATCATTAAAATTATCTAGCAACTTATAGCCATATTGACTAGTACCTCCTGGGGTGCCATTCACTTCTTGTAATTGTTCTGCAGCTAATGCATTTTTACCACCTTGGTATAAGTAAACTTTCCCTAATAAGGCTTGAGCAGAACCTTTAGTAAAACGACCAGCTTCTGTAGATAAACTTACTGTTGCAGGTAAATCAGCAATGGCATCAATTAAATCCTGTTCTATTTGTGCATACACATCTGCAGGATTTGCCTGTGGAATGGAATAGATTTCAGTGGGTGATAATGGATTTAAAATTAAGGGAATGTTTTTAAACATTCTTACTAAGTTAAAATAATAATACGCACGAAGAGCTTTAGATTCAGCTGTAAATCTTACTTTTAAATCATCTCCCATCGGAATATTAGGTATTTTACTTAATAACACATTTGCTCTAAAAATACCTTGGTAATAATCATTCCAAAAACTAGCAGGAATGGTATTAGAATCAAGGGTGTAATTTGAGAAAGATTGAATACCAACACCATCTGTAGCACCACCACCTCCGGCAACGTGATCGTCTGAACCGGCATTAAACATGGTAATCATGTTTTCGAAACCGCCGGAATTTTTTCTCATCACATCATATACAGCTACAAGTCCTGCATAGGCCTCGTCTGCATTTTGATAATAATTTGACTCTAAAGCCAAACCTTTAGGCTCCACTTCTAAAAAATCGGAGGAGCAAGAAACTGCCAACCCTATAGAAAAGGCAGAAACGATTACTAATTTAAATTTATGTTTCATAGTTTTTTATTTTTAGAATTGTAAGTTAGCCCCAAACATAATTGAACGAGCTTGTGGATAATATCCTCTGTCAACACCAAATACACTACCCCCAATTTCAGGATCATAACCAGTATATTTTGTGAAGGTTAACAAGTTTTCCCCAGTAACATAGAAACGTAATTTTTGTAATCCTACTTTTCCTATTACATCATTAGGTAATGAATAGCCAAATTGAATTAATTTCAAACGTAAATAATCTCCATCTTCTAAATAAAAATCAGAAGGCTTACCAAAGTTTCCATTCGTATCATTGTTTGTTAATCTTGGGTAACTGTTTGAAGTTCCTTCACCGGTCCATCTGCCTAAGGCATCTGTTTGATAATTGGCATTACCAACATCCAAACGTCTGAGTCCTTGAAAGATTTTATTCCCTCCTGCTCCTTGAGCAAATGCCATAAAATCAAATCCTTTGTAATCTAAGTTTATGGTAAATCCATAATTATACGTTGGCAATGAACTCCCTAAGAAAACTCTATCTTCATCATTAATTGTTCCATCTCCATTAGAATCAGTCCATCTGAAATCGCCTGGTCTTGCATCCGGTTGAATTAAACCGCCATCGCCATTAGTGTAAGCATTAATCTCATCTTGATTTTGAAAAATTCCGGCTGTTTGATAACCATAAAAAGAATTATATGCTTCTCCCACTTGCGTTCTGGTAATAGGTCCCATTGATTGGAAGCCTGCAGAACCATTGGTAATATACTCAATTCCATTTCCTAAATGAGTAACTTCATTATTCAACGTAGAGTAGTTTGCATTTACAGAAAAGTTAAAGTCTCCAAATTTCTTTTTATACCCCAATTCAAATTCTAAACCTGAGTTTTCCATGTCAGCAATATTCGCTAAAGGCTGACCCGTAGCACCCACATATCCGGGAATTTGTTGATATTGTAAAATTCCGGTGGTGACTTTTTTATACCACTCAAACGTAAAATTAAAATCATTGTATATTTTAGCATCAAAACCAATGTTGGTTTGAGCCGTTTCTTCCCATTTTAAATCAGGGTTTGAAGGAGCATTTGGACTATATCCTGAAGTAATATTTCCGGCATCTCCTATAGTGTAGTTTCTTCCACCACCAATGGTTGATAGATAACCAAAATCAGGAATTGCATCATTACCGGTAACACCATAACCGGCTCTGATTTTTAAATTAGTAACCACTTTATTTTCTTTCCAAAAATCTTCATTAGAGGCAACCCATCCTACGGAAAATGAAGGAAAAACACCATATTGATTATTTTGACCAAAACGTGAAGAACCATCTCTTCTGATTACTCCATTGAATAAATATTTTTCATTATAATCATAATTAACACGAGCAAATAAGGAATTTACATTATGTTCTACTCCATCAACAGAATAGGAAGAACGTTGAGATGCAGGAACATCAAAATTAAAAGAAGCATCTTGGTAATTAGTTACCGGAATATCAAAATAAGTTACACCTGTTTCAGTATATATTTTATTGTCCTGATAAGCACCTTGACCTAATAATACCGTAATATTATGTTTTTCAATTTGTTTGGTATAGGTCAACGTATTTTCAATATTCCAACCAAAACTCTTATTGTTTCTTCTGGAAATATTATTTTGTGAGGTCAAAGTAGAAGCATTTAAATAATATTCAGGCGTGAAACCTTCTGCTCCCCAATAAGCTAATTTACCACCAAGTGTTGTTCTAAATTTAAAATCCTTATGTAATTTAAAGTCAAAATAAATATTTCCAACAAAATCATCAGACCAACCATATTGTCCTAATCTTGTTTGAATATAAGCTAAAGGATTAGTCATCTCTTGACCTACTAAAGAAGAAATACCATAAGGATTTCCGTTGGCATCTCTAATAACAGGATTGTTATTATAAGGAGCCGCATTAGCAATAGCAGGATCCGTTACTACAACAGGTGTAGTTGGGTCTAAGTTAATCGCTGAACTTAACGGCCCTCCATATTCACTGTTTGTATTTCCAAGTCCAATCCCTTTTTGATGAGTATAACCAAGTGTTTGACCAATAGTAACCCATTCTTTAAATTTATGTGTGGAATTTATACGGAAATTCTTTTTATTGAAATTAGAAATTTCGGTAGCTACAATTCCTTCTTGATCGGAAGAACCGAATGATAAAAAGAATGTTGAAATTTCACCTCCACCACCTACACTTACTTCATGTGAATTTCGTTGAGCATTATTATTGAATATTTGTTTTTGCCAATCTGTACCAACTCCTAAAGTTGATAAATCTGGAAAAACTAAATTTTGTCCTGCTGCTACCGCTTTTTCATTCATGATGGCACCATATTCCGTAGCATTTAATAAATTAAGCATTTTAGCTGGAGAGGAAACACCATAAAATCCATTATAGTTTAAAGTCATTTTACCTTGTTTTCCCTTTTTAGTAGTCACTAAAATAACTCCGGATGCAGCTCTTGCTCCATAAATTGCGAGCGATGCGGCATCTTTTAAAACTTCCATAGATTCGATATCAGCTTGATTAACAAAACCGATAGCACCATTATCTACAATAACACCATCAACAACCCAAAGTGGATTATTTCCACCATACGTATCAAAAGTAGTAATCCCTCTAACACGAACTGTTGCTGGAGAACCGGGTTGACCGGCATTGGCAGCAATAATAACCCCTGACGTTCTTCCTTGAAGGGTTTGTTCAATTCTACCGTTTGGAATGTTTTCAATGTCTTTCGCTTTGATACTGGAAATAGCACCGGTTACCACACTCTTCTTTTGAGTACCGTACCCTACGACAACTACTTCTTCTAATGATTTGTTTTCTTCAGCTAAAGAAACATTAATTGTGTTTTCACTTTTTACAGTTACTTCTTTTGATTCATAACCGACGAATGAAAACACCAATATTTCATTTGGTGCTG
>JAKLIC010000063.1 GCA_022709825.1 Bacteroidota bacterium
GCGAAATAAATGTTTTAAAGCGTTTATTGTGAATTCCGGCCAAATAGAAAACAGAATAACCACCATAACTCGCACCTATAGCACCAAGTCTTGATTTGTCAACATAGGACTCTTTGGAAACATCATCGATGGCAGATAAATAATCATCCATCACTTGACCACCCCAATCTTTACTGATTTGTTCATTCCATGCGACACCATGTCCTGGCATTCCTCTTCGATTTGGTGCTACAATAACATAACCCTGCGAAGCCATTAAAGAAAAATTCCAACGGAAGGAATAACTTTGTGTTAAAGCACTTTGTGGCCCACCTTGGCAATATAAAAGGGTGGGGTATTTTTTTGTTTTATCAAAATTAGGAGGAAGAATAACCCAAACCAACATTTTTTTACCGTCTGTTGTGGTTACATATCGCTTTTCATAAGTAGGTAAAGACAATTTAGCATAGGCTTTGTCATTTACTTCAGTTAATTTTAACCAAGCATTTTTCTTTAAATCATAGGAATAAATTTCTTTAGAATGATTCATGTCTGTTCGGGTTACAATAATTTTATCTCCGGTGAATCCAACCAAATCATTCACATCAAAAGTCCCGGTTGTAATTTGACGAACCATTACAGCTTTTCGAGTTAAACCGGGAAAGTTAACTTCAAATAATTGTTTTGTACCATCCACAGCGGCGGTGAAATAGATTTTTTTACTATCAGAACTCCATTTGAAACCATCTACTGTTCCGTCCCAATTGGCAGTTAAGTTCATGTCCATTCCTTTAAATCGAACAATGATATCATTTTTATCAGCTTCATAACCATCACGTTTCATTTGCAACCAGGTCAAATCACCGTTAGGAGAAAAGAGGGGATTTGTATCGTATCCTAAATTAGATTCAGTTAGATTTTTGGTTGTTTTGTTTTCTAAATTATATTCATATAAATCAGTATTTGTTGATGTGGCATAGGCAGTTCCAGATTTCTTTTTACAAACATAAATGATACTTTTTCCATCAGGCGACCAAGTGAAATCTTCGTCCCCACCAAATGGTTTTTGGGGAGAATCATAAGGCTCTCCTTTCATGATGTCAATGGCAACAGATTTGTCATTCCCATTTGCATCGGCATAAAAAACATGATTATGATTTCCATCATTCCAAGTATCCCAATGGCGATAATCTAATCCGTTATAGACTTGAACATTTGATTTTTCAAGTTCAGGATAGAGGTCTTTACCCAATATTTTTTCAAGTTTAACTTCTTTGTTGGAAAGCAAATATTTTCCGTCGGGGGAAAGGTTTTTATCAGTCAAAAGTTCTTTAGTTTCAGGAATTTCTGTTGCAAAACCACCATTCACAGAAATGCTGTAAAATTTAGAATCAGATTTATTTTCCTCTACCGAAGGTAAAGAAACTTTGTAAATCACATTTTTCCCATCTTTAGAAATGCCTAAAGCAGAAACTCTTCCAAGTTTCCAAAGTAATTCAGGAGTTAAAATTTGTTGTGCTGAAACGTACGATGCTCCCATTATAAAAGCGAGGATTAAAATTATTTTTTTCATTGTATTTGATTTTCAAAGTATAAAAGTAACTATTTTTTTCCATAAAAAAAGCCACCTCAACGAGATGGCTTAGATTTATAAATGAATTACTTATTGTTTGATAAACCTCTTCACAGCAGAAGTTTCATTGTCTGACACTTCTAATAAATAAGTTCCGGAAGCAAGATTTGAAACTAAAACTGTTTTGTTTTCAATTTTTCCCTGAGCAATCACTTGACCCAATAAATTCAAGATTTTATAAGTTGTAAATTGCGTTTCAGCATCAATATGAACTAAATCTCCTTTAATTGGATTTGGATATAAGGTAAATGACTCTTTAGAAACAGGTTCTAAAACAATTTCCTGTTCTCCTCTGGCTGTGGCAACTATGTTTACCATATAATCTTCAACTTCACCGTAAGAGAATGTTTCACAATAAGTTGGAGAAGCGTTATATTTCATAGAAACACGCATTCTGGTTGAGCCAATTAACGCTGTTGTAGGTACAGTAAAACTTCTGGTTATTGGAGTTGTTTTAGTTTTAGTAACGTTTACAACTTGTTCCCCACTATCAGCAAAATCACCATCTCGGTTATAGTCTATCCAAACGCGGTAACCTTCACTATAAACAGTTCCTGTCCAAGCGGGTGTAATGGTGATAGAATTACTAGTTCCTCTCACTAAATTAGTAGATAGTGCAGTAAAGTTTCCGTAACCACTGTTGTTTCCTGATAAATTATTGATAGTTCCCAACTGAATACGGTTAATGTATTCATCTGCAGTACTATTTCCTTGAGAAGCACAATACGTAACAGTTGAGACAGCTAATGTAGTTACATTAACGGCATTACTGGCAACAGAAACATTTCCGGCAGCATCTTTGGCTACAACAGTAAAGGAATAAGTTGTTGAAGCAGTCAATCCTGAAACGGCATAATTTGTAGAAGCGGTTGAACCAAGTAAGGTTGTGCCTCTATAAACATCATAACCGGTTACGGCAACGTTATCAGTTGCTCCCGACCAAGATAAATTGGTGGTAGTTTGTGTTGTTCCAGATGCTGACAAAGTTGGAGCGGTTGGAGCGGTTGTGTCTGCAACTGGTGCAAGTGTTGTCACACTAACAGCATTACTGGCAACAGAAACATTTCCGGCAGCATCTTTTGCTTTAACCGTAAAGGAATAAGTTGTTGAAGCAGTTAATCCTGAAACGGCATAAGTCGTAGAGGCTGTTGATCCAAGTAAAGTTGTTCCTCTGTAAATATCATAACCGGTTACAGCAACGTTATCAGTTGCTCCTGACCAAGATAAATTGGTAGTAGTTTGTGTTGTCCCAGATGCAACTAAAGTAGGAGCAGTTGGAGCAACAGTATCTGAAGAGCCTGCTGTAATTGTAAAGTTTGTATTGGAAACATCAAAGAAAATATGATTGGTACCTTTTACCATTATTCTATTTTGTGTTCCGGCAGTATTTGGAATGGTCACTGCTTCTGTACCATCATTCGGAGTGGCTGCAAGCAAAGTATTCCAGTTATTTCCACCATCTGTGGATAATAAGATGTCAACATTGGCACAATTCACACCATTAGCAGTAGTTCCGGCAACGGCCCATGTAATGGTTTGTGTACTTCCTCCTGCATAGGAAACAGCTGTATTTGGAGAATTAACAGTAAAAGGTCCGGCAGTAGCATTAACAGTTACAACCATATCATCACTATTGTTTCCTGAACCTCCGGCTCGGTTGTCACGAACAGTTAATCTGAAATTAAATGTTCTGGCAACTGAAGGTAAAGCTTCTACTAAAATTTCTGTCCCTGTAGTAGTTGTTGCTCCGGTTAAAACAGATTGCATTCTAGGGAAATACCTTGTTGGAGAAGTTGACGAATTGTATGATCTGAAATTTGGACCAGCGGTTTTTGTAGCACTTGGTGTAGTAGTAGTGGAGGTTCCGGCATCCATTTGTTCCCAATTATAGGTCAATACATCTCCGTTTGCGTCAGTTCCGGTTCCTGTTAACATGAAAGGAGTACTTTTTGGCACTGTATAATCTAATCCTGCATTCGCAGTAGGAACAGCATTTCCAGTGGAAGTATTCGTCTGACAGGTTTTAGCTTTTACATTATTAGTAACTTGTTGGATACTGATAGCATGAAAATAGGCATCGGAATGAGGTTGAACATCTTTCGTAGTAATACCGGCATAACCCATAATAGTAGAACCACTTCCCGGTTCCATTTGAGCTCCGGTTCCTGATTCATTGCTGAACGTGAAAGTGTGATTGGCACCAAATTGATGACCTAATTCATGGGCAACATAATCGATATCGAAATTATCTCCCGATGGAATTCCGTCAGCCGGAGAAGTATAACCACTGCCTTTTGAACCATTAACACAAACACATCCGATACAGCCTGCATTTCCACCGCCTCCGGTTGCACCAAATAAATGACCTACATCATAATTAGCTTCCCCAATAACGGAAGTTAAAGTTGATTGTAATTGTGAATTCCAATTCGACATACTTGAAGAAGCAGAATAAGGATCGGTAGAAGCATTGGTATAAATAACCAAATCAGTATTAGCAATTAAGACCATACGGACTGCAAAATCTTTTTCAAAAACACCATTTACACGGGTCATAGTGTTGTTAATAGCTGCTAAAGCTAAAGCTTTTGTGCCACCAAAGTAAGCTGTATATTCACCGGTTACCGACATTGCTAAGCGGAAGGTTCTCAATAGGCTATCATCAGCATTTGGGCGTAATGCAGAAGGGTCAATTTGATTTTGAACTTGGTCTAAAACAGCACATTCAAAAGGAGAAAAGTTTTTCACTTTATCCGCTTTTTTATAGACAGAATAAGTTGTTAAATCTGCAGAAAGAGGCTCAATAAAAACGGCTGATTTTCCGGCATTTAATTGCATCGATTTAAAACCAAGTGGTGAAATACTGAAGTATAATGTAGAAGTAGGATTGTCAATTCCAATTCCGATATACGATTTAATTTCAGGATAATTAGACGCTAATTCAGGAGCCATAATGGAATTTTCATAAACACTGAAACGTTCCATTGCACCTTCTGCATTTGGGAAGGAAATAATCGTTCCTCCTTTAGAGTTTGCAAATCGTTGTGGTGATGTAGAAAGAGCATTTTTTATTCCGTTTACATCTAATTCAAATACGTTGTTTTGCGGAAGTTGCATTTTACTTTCTAAAAGTTCAGAAGTACTTTTTAAAGTAGAGGCTTTCCAAAAAGAGTTTTTCTCTTGAGCAAAAGAAAAACTCACACTTGCTACTAGAGCAATCGTAAGTAATTTAAGCTTCATAAAATGTGGTTAATTAGTTAATTAAAATCAAATGTAAAATATTTTTCATGCAGATAATCGGGACAAAAACATATTTATTAACAATTTATGTCCTAAACCACAAAAAATATAACAAAATGGTAAGGTTAAAGTTAAAATGATGGTAAGTCATAATTTATTTTTCAGGAGATAGCGTTATTTTTTTCTATTTTTAAAATAAAAAGTACATTTATAAAAATTTATTGAGAATGCAATTTAGTTTTTGGGAGCTTAAAAATTGGTTTACAAAAGTTGACTACACCATTGTGGGCAGTGGAATTGTGGGCTTGCATTGTGCCTTACAGTTGCGTGATAAATATCCCTCGGCTAAGATTTTAATCCTTGAAAAAGGTGTTTTACCACAAGGAGCAAGCACTAAAAATGCAGGTTTTGCCTGTTTTGGGTCTGTTTCCGAAATAGTAGATGATTTGCGTTCACATACCGAAGAAGAAGTCTTGCAACTAGTTCAAAAACGTTGGAATGGATTACAATTACTTCGGAGACGAATTGGAGATGAAGTGCTCGATTTGAAGCCATTTGGAGGGTATGAACTTTTTTTAAAAGAAGAAGAATCTACCTACCATGAATGTTTGCAACAACTTCCTTTTATCAATGAGCTACTGAAACCGTTATTTAAAAATGAAGTTTTTTCAAAAGAAGTTAATCGTTTTGCTTTTCAAGGAATTCAAGACTGTGTTTTGTTCAATCCCTATGAAGCACAGATTGATACCGGAAACATGATACAATACCTCCTGAAATTGGCCATTCAACAGGATGTTTTAATTTTAAATCAACAAACAGTAACCTCTTATGTTGAAAAAAGGGAAGGAGTAGAAGTGGTTTTGGGCGATTTTTCTTTCTCTACCAATAAACTCCTCTTTGCCACGAATGGTTTTGCGGGTGAAATAACAAAGGGCGAAGTAAAACCGGCACGGGCACAAGTACTCATTACAAAACCAATTCCTAATTTAGAAATTATGGGAACGTTTCATTTAGATAAAGGATATTATTATTTTAGAAATTTCGAAGACAGAATTTTACTAGGAGGCGGAAGAAACCTCGATTTTGAAGGAGAAACAACAACAAGTTTTGACCAAACGGAACGAATCCAAAACAAATTAGAACAATTATTAACATCTGTAATTTTACCCAATCAAGCTTTTGAAATCGAACAGCGTTGGAGCGGAATTATGGGAGTGGGGAAGCAAAAAAAACCTATTGTGAAACAACTTTCTGAACATGTTTATTGTGGTGTTCGATTGGGCGGAATGGGTGTAGCGATTGGAAGTATTGTTGGGAAAGAATTAGCAGATTTAATTGAACAGTAATTATGATAAAAAAAACACTCCGTTTTCTTTGGAAAGCAGCTTTATGGTTTTTTGGAATTTCTATCTTTATGGTTATTCTATACAAGTTTGTTCCGGTTCCCTTCACGCCTTTAATGGCTATAAGGGCTGTTGAGCATAAAATGGCCGGTAAACCAATGACATGTAGCCACGATTGGGTTCCAATTGAAGAGATTTCACCTAATCTTCAAAAAGCGGTAATTGCCAGCGAAGATGCTAATTTTTTAACGCACAAAGGTTTTGATTTTAAAGCCATCGAAAAGGCAATGGAAAACAATGAGAAAGGGAAAAAAATCAAAGGAGGTAGCACGATTTCGCAACAAACTGCCAAAAATGTTTTCCTATGGCAAGGAAGAAGTTATCTCCGAAAAGGATTAGAAGCCTATTTTACGGTACTAATCGAACTTATTTGGGGGAAAGAACGAATCATGGAAGTTTATCTCAATAGTATAGAAATGGGTGATGGAGTTTATGGAGCCCAAGAAGCTTCAATGGTTTGGTACCATAAAGACGCAAAAAAATTAACTCGAAAGGAAGCTGCCGGGATAGCCGCTATTTTACCTAATCCACGAAAGTTTAAAGCCAGTAATTCATCCGCCTATATCAATAGAAGAAAAGCAAGAATAAGTAGGTATATTGGTTACATAGAATTAAACTATTAAAAAAAATGCCTTTCTAATGAAAGGCATTTTTTTGATAATTTGCGTTACTTTTTAAGTTCTTTTATCCCCATACTATACAATGTAAATGCCTGAACATCGGCATTTTCTTCTATTGTTTTTGAAATGGGTTTTCCAGCTCCGTGACCTGCATTGACATCAATTCTTATCAACACAGGATTTTCACCCGCTTGTTTGTCTTGTAACTCGGCAGCAAATTTAAAACTGTGTGCCGGTACAACCCGATCGTCGTGATCACCGGTTGTTACTAAAGTAGCCGGATATTTCACTCCTTTTTTCACATTGTGAACAGGGGAATAATTTTTTAAATAGGTAAACATTTCTTTACTGTCGTTGGCTGTACCATAATCATAAGCCCAACCGGCTCCGGCCGTGAACGTATGATAACGTAGCATATCCAAAACACCAACCGCCGGCAAAGCAACCTTCATCAAGTCTGGTCTTTGAGTCATGACGGCACCAACTAATAAGCCTCCATTAGATCCACCCCGAATGGCTAAATAATCAGAAGAAGTATATTTTTGAGCAATCAGGTATTCACCGGCAGCAATAAAATCGTCAAAAACAGTTTGCTTTTTTTGTTGCGTTCCGGCATCATGCCATTTTTTGCCATATTCACCACCACCTCTTAAATTTGCTACCGCATAAATCCCTCCGTTTTCCATCCAAACAGCATTGGCAACACTGAAATTTGGAGTAATACTCACATTAAAACCACCATAGCCATAAAGGATAGTTGGATTTTTACCGTCTAATTTTAGTCCTTTTTTATGGTTAATAATCATTGGGATTTTTGTTCCGTCTTTTGAAGTATAAAAAACCTGTTTGCTTTCATAATTGTCGGAATTGAAATCTACTTTGGGCTTTTCATATACTTTTGAAGTTCCGCTTTTGGGGTCAAAAGAATAAATTGTGCCCGGAGTTAAATAATTTGAAAAGGAAAAATACAATTCGGTTTCTGTTTTTTTACCTCCAAATCCGCCGGCAGATCCAATGCCGGGTAAACTGATTTCACGAACTAACTTTCCGTCAT
>JAKLIC010000064.1 GCA_022709825.1 Bacteroidota bacterium
TCTGCTTTTGAACTTGCAAACCAAATTCGTTTTTCGGTTGTTGGGAATTTAGATAACTGTTCTTTGGCTGTTCTTACTAAATAGTGATTATTCCACCACAGTGAAGGGTCAAAGGCTATATAATTGTCAAACATATTAGGCGTTAAAAGGAAAGTTTCCACCACAAAAAGACCTGACAATGATTCGCCAATA
This sequence comes from Bacteroidota bacterium, assembly GCA_022709825.1. GTDB lineage: Bacteria > Bacteroidota > Bacteroidia > Flavobacteriales > Flavobacteriaceae > Flavobacterium. The sequence goes on from JAKLIC010000064.1 coordinate 193, forward strand.
ATACTTTTTTCAGAAGTTGTTCTATATCTTTTATTGATTTCGGGAAAAAGTTCGTCTTTAATAAATGCTCTAAATTTTTCTGAACCTCCGACAACCGGTGCAATTTCTTTGTCTTTTGCAACTTCTGTAAAGCCTGACAAGTCTCTTCTTCGTTGTGTATTTTCTATTCCTACAAGAATTAAAGGTTTTATTTTGTTCTCCTTAATTAGTTTAGCTATCGTATTAGCAATGTGAGGGAAGTCTTCTTTAATTCCACCATCAGCCATATACATAACCGGCAATGAGTCTGAACTTGTTTTGTAGTTTGAGGGAGTCCAAACGTTAATTATTCTTTCTTCTCCAACATGTTTAGATTGAATTTTAAGTGTTTCGTGTTGTGGTATTGGGTCGTTAGGTTGTGCTGCTTTTGAACAGCTTGTTAATGTTACTAGTATGAATAGTGAGTAGTAATAAATCAATTTCATGTTTTTTGTTTAATGTTGGTACTAATTTTCTACTTCGTTTACTGTTGTCAAAAGGTCGGTCGGCAGTTTCGGGGTAGGCAGAAATGGTTTTTCAGTATGTTACAAAAAAACTTTTGTTTAGATCTTTCTAAACGAGGTTGTGCAACAGCTACCACTGTTAGTGGCTGTACTTATTTTTTTATTATAAATCTCTGATTCAAATTTCCGCTTTCCGTTTCAATATTAATAATATAAATGCCATCGTTTAACTCGTATAAATCTATATTTTTTGTTATTCTTTCATTTAGTTGTTTTATTAATCTACCAAGATTATCATAAATTTTTATATGCTTTATTAAAGATTCATCTCCTATTAATTCGATTGTTCCTTTACTTGGATTTGGATAAATTAAATATTTATTGTTTGCTTCTTTAAAATTTTCTATTTCCAAATAATTAGTTGAAGCAGTTGGACCAGTAGAAAAATTATCACATACTGTTTGGGAAAATGAATTAAAAATACTGACATTTATAATGTAATTTATATTGTTGGGAACACTAATCAGAAAGTCATTATTAATTTGATAAATTGGTAAAGTAGTATTAAACCAATAACAAACTGATAGGTTTATAGTATTTTCAATCACTGTATAACTATGACTCAAATATCCGGCACCATTATAAGTTGTCACTAGTAAATTTACGTTTATACCATCACTAACAGCCGTTGGAGTTATTTGATTGATTTGTATCGATTGTCCATTAGATATGAAAATCTGTCCAAAAAACATTAAAAAAAGTAATTTTGTTTTCATAATATATATTTTTTTAATTCTATTTTTTTAATATAACGGCACAACCTCAGACAGTGAAAAACCTCCAGAATCTCTTTAACAAATATACTTAAAAACATGTAAGAAAACAGAAAAGAGGTGTATTTAACCATGTAACCTCCGGAAGTTTCGGGACAGGGAATTTCAGGTCATCAGTTTTGTAGATGTGGTTATTGTAGGAAGAGAATGTTTTGTTTTTTGTTCTTTTTATTTTTTGGTTCTTTGGTTTATAAGATTACTACGAAGTCAGACTTCGTAGAGCGAGGAGAAGTGGTTTTGGGGATTAGTTTGGTTGTTATCAACTCGTTTAAAAAATAATTGCGGAGTAAGTTTTAGGCCTTTAAAGTTTTTTACCTTTACCACTTGAAACATCCAACATGCTCAAAACTGCTTTTTTAAGGTATATTAATAATTTTCGTGGCTTTACGAGAGAGGTTTGGATTTTAGCTATTATCACTTTTATCAATCGAGCAGGAACGATGGTTTTGCCGTTTTTATCTAAATATTTAAAAGAGGATTTGGCATTCAGTTACCGCGAAGTGGGTTGGATTATGGTTTGTTTTGGAGCCGGTTCGATGCTGGGTTCTTGGATTGGAGGGAAACTGGCGGACAAAATCGGGTTTTATAAGGTGATGATTTTCAGTTTGATGTCGACCGGATTTTTGTTGTTTATATTTCCTTACATCACGGAGTTTTATACACTTTGTATTGCTTGGTTTTTTGTGATGATTATTGCCGATATGTTTCGCCCGGCGATGTTTGTTTCGCTAGGTGCTTATGCAAAACCGGAAAACAGAACCCGTGCCTTAACCTTGGTACGACTGGCTGTTAATCTAGGATTTGCTGCAGGGCCTGCCTTGGGGGGATTGATTATTATGAACATGGGGTATTCCGGGTTGTTTTGGGTGGATGGTGCTACTTGTATCTTGGCCATCTCTATCTTTTGGATATTGGTGAAAGAGAAGAAAAAAACAACGGCAGACGCACACGATGCTTTTGAAATGCCTAAACGTTCGGTTTATCAGGACAAACCTTTTTGGGTTTTCTTATTTGTGAGTTTTGTTACGGCGATGATTTTCTTTCAGTTGTTTACTACCCTTCCGTTGTATCATAAGGAAATGTATGGCTTAACTGAATTTCAAACCGGTTTGTTGATGACGTTGAACGGATTTTTAATCTTTTTATTAGAAATGCCTATTGTGGGATTTTTTGAACGCAAGCAAATTAATCGGTTAAAGATTGTTCTTTTTGGTTCGTTTTGTATGGCCTTGGGATTCTTTTCGTTATTGATTAATGTGTGGGCAGGAATTTTGGTCATTAATATTCTGTTTTTGACTTTTGGGGAGATGTTTGCCTTTCCTTTTTCAAATTCTTTTGCCTTGAGCAGAGCTCCCCGCGGTCAGGAAGGACGCTATATGGCGTTGTATACGATGAGTTTTAGTTTGGCCCACATTATGAGTTCAAAAATGGGTATGGAACTAATTGCTGTGTTTGGCTATCAGATGAATTGGCTGGTGATGGCTTGTTTTGGTTTACTCGCAGCCGGTTGTGCCCTTTGGGTAATGAAAATGGTGCGGGAAGAAACGTAATTTTTGACTAATTTTATACCGTTGGGTGTAATTAGTACTCTATTAATTATTTAAGACACGTATGATTTAACCACATAGAAAGCATAGCAAAAAGAGAGAGAGATAGCCCAATTATTGGGTTCACATAGCTATGATTTTCTATACATAAGTGAAACGACTTTCAAAATCTATGAAAAACTATGATGCTATGTGTTTAATTAGCCTACAAGTGAAGTACAACCAACGTATTAATTTTAATAACTGCTTATGTTTAGATTTTTAGCCCGGCTGAACAAACTTCTATTACCTAGTTTTACTAAACAAGGTTTGGATTTAGCCAAAGCTGCCAAATGGCAGATGGCGATTATCGGTTGGCGATATTATGTAACAACGCGGGCGTTGGACGAAACTCCCTAATACGTTAATGCTGCGGAAATAGGGTATTGTTTAATTTTTTCTCTTCCGTCCAGGAAGGTTAATTCCATTAGAAAGTTGACTTGAACGATTTCACCGCCTAGGCGTTCTACTAATTCGCACACGGCTTTTGCAGTGCCTCCGGTGGCTAACACATCGTCGTGGATGAGGACGCGGTCGCCTTTTTGAATGGCATCGGTATGGATTTCCAATGCATCTGTTCCATATTCTAAATCGTATGAGGCGGAAATGGTATCGAAAGGCAATTTGTTAGGTTTTCTAACCGGAATGAAGCCAACATTCAGTTCGTTTGCCAATAATATTCCGAAGAAAAAGCCACGACTTTCGACACCGATTACTTTGTCGATTTTTAACTCTTTTACGTTTTCCAATAGAATAGACAAACACTCCTGACGAGCGGACGGTGTGATTAATAGTGGTGTAATGTCTTTAAAGATGATTCCCGGTTTAGGGAAATCTTGTATGATGCGGATGTACTTTTCAAGGTTCATAAAAAGCAGTAATTTTTAAATTTGGTTTGCAAGTTACACAAATATTCCTATATTTGCACCCGCATTAAGGCCTCGTGGCGCAACTGAATAGCGCATCTGATTACGGCTCAGAAGGTTACTGGTTTGAATCCAGTCGAGGTCACAAAAATTAAAAGCTTCTCCCCTTCGAGAAGCTTTTTTTATAACTTTTTATATCCTTTTGCAATGGCTTCTGATTATATATTTAACGAAGAAATAGAACATATTGTTTTTGAAGAAAGTGGTATTCGGTATAAAGAATATGAAAATTGCATTTTTAAAAAATGTGATTTTTCAGCTTGTGATTTTTCGGGCGTTGTATTTGTAGAATGTACTTTTTATGAATGCAATTTTAAGGAAACGAAGATTAATTATGTTTCGTTACGCGATGTTCAGTTTGTGGGATGCAATTTTACGGCCGTTAATTTTGCGATGACCGATCAGGTGATTTATAATTTTAATTTTACGGATTGCTTGTTAGACTATGCTCAGTTTTATGCCTTGAAATTAAAAAAAATGCAGTTCATTAATTGTAGTATGGTTTCCGTTGATTTCATGGGAAGCGATTTAACCGAGGTTTTATTTGACCATTGCAATTTAAGACGAGCCGTATTTATTGATACCAATTTAGAAAAAGCAGATTTTTACAGCAGTTATGACTTTGTTTTAGATCCAGAAAAAAATAAACTTAAAAAAGCAATCTTTTCAACTGAAGGTTTAAAAGGATTGCTTTCTAAATATGATTTAGTTATCAAATAATTTATTTCCGTACAATGAATTCTACTCTACGGTTGATTGAATGTTCGACTTCAGAACAATTGTCGCCACAGTTAATTAAAGGAACTCGTTCACCAAAACCTTTTGACCGCATTCTGTTTCTTTCGATTCCATTTTCTACTAGGTACTCTAAGGTTGAATTAGCTCTGTTGTGAGACAAGCGTAAATTATAGGCATCCGATGCTCGGGTATCGGTGTGGGCACCCAACTCAATTTCCATTCGTGGGTATTTTTTCATAATGGCCACTAAAACATCCAACGTGTTTGCTGCTTCCGGTTTTATATCCCATTTATCTAAATCAAAATAAATGTTTTCTAATTGAATGTAAACTAAACCATCTTCTTTCGTTACAATGATATCTTCTGCATCATCATAGGATTCAATTTCTAACTCGATTGTGAATCGAACCCGACCATCATCCGTCGTTTCAAAAATTTCAGTTTTAGAAGCATAGAAATCACGATCAGCTACAATTTTATATTTTGTATTGGGTTCAGAATTGAATACATAATCTGCATTTTCACCTACTACGAGCTGACCGATTAACTTATCATCCATGTCATACAAGGTGACGGTCGTTCCGGGTAGCAATTCTTTGGTGTTTATGTCGCGAACATCACCTTCCACGATGAACCTACGTTCGTTTTCTTCGCGAACGAAGGAATATAAATTATCTGTTCCTTTGCGGTTAGAGGCAAAATACCCAATGTCTTCGTTGGCTTTTAACACATAGGCAAAATCATCCATTCCGGTGTTGATGGTTTCTCCTAAATTGATTGGTTTTCCGTAGACGCCATCATACGTTCGAGCCATAAAAATATCTAATCCGCCCAAACCTTGAAGACCTTCAGAGGCGAAATAAAGTGTTTCGTCTTCCGCAATAAAAGGAAATTGTTCACGATGAATCGTGTTGATATTATCGCCTAAGTTTTGAGGTTCGCCATAACCTCCGTCTTCAAAAATGTCAACAAAATAAATATCAAACGAGCCAAGAGAGCCCGGACGGTCACTGGAGAAATATAATTTCTTTTCATCAGGGCTTAACATAGGATGCTGTGTTGAAAACTGATCGCTTGAAAAAGGCAACTCGGTTACATTTGTCCAAGCATTATTTTCGAATACGGCTTTGAAGAGTTTTACAGAAGCAAATTTTTCTTCCCCAACTTGAACTTGTACATCATTGGTACGATTAAAATACATCGTCTTGCCATCTTTGGAAAAGGTTGCTGAACTTTCATGTGTTTTTGTGTTGATGATTTCAGAAAAAGGTTTGATGTTTTCTAATATACCATCTTTAGAAACGGTTGCTTCATATAAATCGAGATATGGTCTGTCGTTCCATTTATAAAGTGGGCTTTCTGTGTTTCTGAGTGAAGCAAAAACGACTTTTTCTCCAAAAAAAGAAATTCCAAAATCACCAGTACTATTGCTTCGGCTCATTTGACGTACGGTGTAATTAAAAGGTACGATATTATTTAAATGCTCTTTAAATTTCTTGGTATCAACTGAATATTTTAAATATTCGCCCATGATTACATCTCCTTTTTCGTAGTCATCAATTCCTTTCAACGCGTTGGCATATCTAAAATAATATTCAGGTTTTACACTGTCTTTGTAAGTAAAAAATAAAGTTCCGTAATGCGTTGATGCAAATTTCATTTGAGCATTGTAGTAATAAGAATCAGCTAAATTTTGTAAAACTTTTTGATCTTGTTTGAGCTGTTCATACATTTTTGCAGCTTCGACATAAGCTTTGTTGGCAAAAAGTTCGTTTGCTTTTTTAACCGTAGGCTTTTGAGCCAACATCAATTGGCAAACCAACAAAAAGAATAGTATATAAAAGTTCTTTCTCATCTTTATTATATTAGAAAAATCGTGGCGATTTGTCATACCCGTTTGTTTTCCCTTTTTTATTTAAATCAAATAATAACATAATTTCATGGCTTCCGGTATTGAATTTTCCTAAATTGGAAAGGGTGTAGTCATAAGCATATCCAATTCGTAACGAAGGTGTAATTTTGAAATTTACTAAACCACTCACGGAGTCGTCCCAACGATAACCGGCACCTAGTTCAAAAACATTATTGATTAAAAAATTGGCTGTGAGATCTAATGACATTGGAGCACCTGCAACCGCTTTAGTCATAAAAGCCGGTTTAAATTTTAAATTATCATTTAAATTAAAAACATATCCACCAGTGAAAAAATAATGTATTTCCTCAACTCCAGTTGCAATAACACCATCCTGCTTTTCAAGATGCTTTGATTTTAAAAGATTTGGACTTGACAATCCTAAATAATAATTCTCTCCAAAATAAAATGCTCCAACTCCGATATTTGGAAAAGTTTTACTCAAATTTTCAGCAAATGCAGGATCCGGTAATTCATCTGAATATATAAAACCATTAAAGTTCGTGCTATAAAAAGTTGCTCCTCCTTTAATTCCAAAAGAAAGTTTATTAGATTCATTCAAGTTTAAAACATAAGCAAAATCAACAAATACATTACTTTCTTTTACTACATCCCCTATTTCATCATGAACCACAGAGATTCCCATTTCTACTTTTTTAGCAATTGGAGAATGAGCAAAAAAAGTTCCGGTAGTTGGGCCTCCCTCTGAACCAACCCATTGAGCTCTATATAAGGCACCAAAATTAATGACCTCTGCATCATCTGTTGCATAACCCGGATTAATAACACTCATATTATACATATACTGCGTATATTGAGGGTCTTGTTGGGCATTTGAAACCAAGGTCACCAATAAGATGATTAAATGGATTTTATATTTTATATGTTTTTCTATCATAACGTTTTAATCTTTTATCTGCTTAAATAAACTCTACCTTGTAATGGTTTTCTACTGCCATCATTAAAGTTTATAACATAGAAATATACTCCCACGGGAAGTTTATTCCCACCTATTTGAATTCCTTTATCAGAAGTTCCATCCCAATCGAGCGAATTTGCATTTCCTTTGTAAAGAATATTTCCATAGCGATTGAATATTTCGAGCGTAAAATTTGGATAGAGGGTTCGAATATTATTGATTACAAAAATTTCATTTATACCATCACCATTTGGAGAAAAACCATCAGGGATGATTATATCTGTACAATCTTTAATC
>JAKLIC010000065.1 GCA_022709825.1 Bacteroidota bacterium
ACTAAATGGAGTTATGACATTGGTGCCGGTGGTTGGGGCAATGAAGAAGCTCAATACTATACCAACAACGCCAGTAATATTGTTGTTCAAGGCGGAAACTTGGTGATTACAGCAAAAGCTGAAAACCTTGGAGGTGCAAATTATACTTCCGCACGAATTAAAACTTTGGATAAATTTGAATTTACATATGGTAAAGTAGAAGTACGTGCAAAACTGCCTGTTGGAGGTGGAACATGGCCTGCTGCTTGGATGTTAGGAGCGAATTTCCCTGAAGTTGGTTGGCCAAACTGCGGAGAAATAGACATCATGGAACACAAAGGGAATGAACCGGGTGCGATATACGGCACATTACATTATCCCGGAAATTCAGGTGGAAATGCAAACAGTAGTTCTACAACTATAGCGAATGTTTCTTCCGAGTTTCATGTGTATTCTGTGATTTGGACGGCTTCCAGTATTCGTTTCTTTAAAGATGGTACTTTATTTAAAACTTTTAATAACAGCAACACTGTTCCGTTTAATAGTGATTTCTTTATGATTTTAAACGTTGCCATGGGAGGAACCTTTGGTGGCAATATTGACCCGGCCTTTACACAATCGGCGATGGAAGTTGACTATGTGAAAGTATATCAATAACTAGTCAATCAAAAAATAAGAAGTTAGTTGTAACTGAAAAAGCGTTTGTATCAATTGATCAAACGCTTTTTCTCTTTTTTTAATGAGGTAATTTATCTTTTATCAACCCATAGAGAAACGTTCCTATTAATGCTCCTAACAACACAAAGGCAACGTTATAAAAACCGGCTCCAAGTAATATAAAAATAGGTCCGGGACAGGCTCCAACTAATGCCCAACCCAAACCAAATAGAATTCCGCCAAACCAATAGCGTAGATTCCCGTCTTCTTTATCCAATATTTCTATGGGCTGTCCGTCAATGTCTTTTAGCTTTTTGCTTTTTATGAATTGAATACCAATAACTCCAGTTAAAATAGCTGTTCCAATGATTCCAAACATATGAAAAGATTGAAAATGGAACATTTCATAAATACGGTACCACGAAACGGCTTCTGTTTTGGTCAAAACGATTCCGAATAAAAAACCAACAAGAAGGTATTTAAGTAATTTCATCAATTAGAAGATTAAAGGTAGAAGAAAATGAGCCATGATTAAACCGCCAATAAAAAAACCGATAACCGCTTTTAAAGAAGGAACCTGTAAATTACTCAATCCGGAAATGGCATGACCGGAAGTACATCCACCGGCATAGCGACTACCAAAGCCAATTAAAAAACCACCAATTATTAATAAAATAATAATTTTTGGGGAAGAATTATTAAACAACGCATTGGGTAACAATTTGCCATTAGGCTCCTCAAGGCCGAGTAGTTTAAGTTGTTCTATTGTTTTGGGATTTAGCGTTACATTGGTAGCGTTATGAAGAAAATGAACGGCGATAAAACCCCCAATCATGGCTCCCAATACTACGATTAAATTCCAACGTTGTTCTTTCCAATCCCAATCAAAGAAAGGGATGAACCTTCCTGCTCCTGTCATGGCACATAACGAGCGAAGATTAGAAGACATGCCAAAGGTTTTGCCAAAATAAATCAAAACCAACATCACCATTCCAATTAAGAAACCGGAAATGGACCAATGCCAAGTTTGTGTAATGAACTCCATCGCTTTTTTTTACAAAAATAGAATATGAAATTTGTTATTACAAATCTAATCTTCTTCATTTATAAGAAAAAACTTTTACCTTTGATTCAAATTGAATTCAATTAATATGAAAGTTTTAAAATATTCTATCGGATTTATACTGGTATTACTGCTATTTGCCTGTGGTGCAACAAAAAGTACCATTAAGAACATTGATGACACGGCTCCTGTTCCGATGCTTAAGAAAAACAACTCTTTTGTGTTGACAGAGCAAAGCCAAGATCCAAAATATGGGTATGACCAAGATTATCCTATCAATATTTTTTACCGAAGTACGTCAAATGATTCTATTAATCAGGAACGTTTTTTGAAAGCACTAGCCGGACCAAACGGTGAAAAGCTGTTTTATAAAAAACTCGAAAGCTGTTGTCCGTTTCCTACCAAGCAAAGTGAAATAGGTGCCGGCCTTTTAGATGTGTATCAAGTAAATTGGGTGGGATGCAAACGTCCGTTGTTGCTTTATTTCAATATTTATGAAAAGGGAAAACTTTATATTCCGATGGGTTTGACTGCTAAAAAAGATTAGTAACATTGGTTACACTTAGTTCTTAAAATATTTGTATTTTTGCACCTTAAAAAATAGCTACTATGAACATTAGTAATATTCCTCTGATTAAACATACTAACAGTGGCAATTTCTTTGTACTAGCCGGCCCTTGTGCGATTGAAGGCGAAGAGATGGCGTTGCGAATTGCCGAGCGATTAGTCGCTATTACTGACAAATTAGAAATTCCGTATGTGTTTAAAGGTTCATTTAAAAAAGCCAATCGTTCGAGAATTGACAGTTTTTCGGGAATCGGGGATGAAAAAGCCTTAAAGATTTTACAAAAAGTATCACAAACGTTCGGGATACCGACAGTGACAGATATTCATACGAATGAGGATGCTGCTATGGCCGCCGAGTATGTTGATGTGTTGCAAATTCCTGCCTTTTTGGTTCGTCAAACGGACTTAGTTGTGGCAGCCGCTAATACCGGTAAAACGGTTAACTTGAAGAAAGGCCAATTTATGAGTCCGGAGAGCATGAAACATGCTGTTCAGAAAGTGTTGGATTGTCAAAATGAAAATGTAATGCTTACTGATCGAGGAACGATGTTTGGTTATCAGGATATGATTGTGGATTTTAGAGGTATTCCAACCATGAAACAATTTGCTACTACTGTTTTAGACGTAACCCATTCATTACAACAACCCAATCAAACTTCAGGAGTGACCGGTGGTCGTCCGGATATGATTGAAACCATTGCAAAAGCAGGTATCGTTACGGGTGTTGACGGAATCTTTATTGAAACTCATTTTGATCCGGCAAATGCTAAAAGCGACGGAGCGAATATGCTTCATTTAGACTACTTTGAAGACTTAATGACTAAATTAGTTGCCATTCGCAAAACCATAAATCAATTTTAATTTAAATTTTTATATTATCCTGTGAAAAATCAATCGCTGTTGATTGTGTTCTTTTTTAGTGTGTTTTTTCAACAACTATCAGCCCAAGACTCTTTGGTGAAACCTGAAAAATACACTGCTCATAACAAAGGTAAATTTTATGTCTTTTGGGGTGGAAACCGAGGTTATTTTACTGATTCTGATATTCATTTTACCGGAGATGATCATGATTTTACAATTTATAATGTTCCCTCACATGACAAACCGAAAGGATGGCATGTGGATTACATCAGTCCGGGGAGAATGACGATTCCGCAAACAAATTTTAGATTAGGTTACTTTATTAATGACCACTACAACATTTCGATTGGTGTTGACCACATGAAATATGTGATGTATCAAGACCGAGCAGTGGATATTAACGGAAGTTATCCAAATGAAGGAACCTATGGTGAGACATTGCCGAACAATCAGGTGTTTTTAACGGAAGAATTTTTAACCTTTGAACATACGGATGGTTTGAATTATATAAATAGCGAATTTTCACGGGTGGATGATATTTCCTCTTGGTTTAAATTGCCGAACACGGATAAAGTTCAGATTAATTTGACGGAAGGAGTTGGTGCCGGTGTGCTTTATCCTCGGTCGAATGTGCAAATGTTTGGAACTGACCGTTATGATGAGTTTCATTTAGCCGGATTTGGTTTAGATGTGAAGGCCGGTTTGAATTTCACCTTCTTTAAATACTTTTTCCTTCAAACGGAATTGAAAGGCGGGTATATCAACATGAATGATATTAGAACTACAAGTGATTCAAGAGACAAAGCTTCGCAGGATTTTTGGTTTATGGAAACGGTGATTGCCTTTGGTGGGATATTTAGGATTTAGAAGGAAGAGAATAGAGAATAGAATATAGAGAATAGAATATAGAGAATAGAATATAGAAGTCTTAGTGAAATGCTTTCTTCAGGGGAGGCATTTTTTTTTATTTAACGAGTTTCCATTGTTCGAAAAGTAGGTCGGTGATGACTTGATTGTCGATTTCTTGTAGGGATTTGTATTGCAGGGATTTCACTAAGGTTCTGCCCTCGCCTATTAATTCATCTTGGTGGAGGGTTAATTGATAGCCTTTGAAGAACGCCACGTCGACAAATTGTTTTTTGTGGCTGGCATTGAGATACAAGAAAGGCTTTTTACCAAAATAAAAGAACGGAATGTTATACTTGTATTTCAATTGCAGTTCAGGGATGGCCTGCTCTACTACCGTTTGAACATGAAGCAGGATAGACCGATAGGGTTCGGGTTGGTTGAGGATGTATTCTTCTGCGGGTTTCATGTTTCAAAAATAAATTAAAAAAGGTTTGGTTGTTTATTAATTTATATTTTACTTTGCATCTCAAAGTACTTTACATGGAGACAAAAGATTATTTAAAAGACATTCAAGACATCAAAGAAATGATGTCTAAATCCAGTCAGTTTATTTCATTAAGTGGTTTGTCGGGAATTCTTGCCGGGGTGTATGCTTTAGTTGGTGCCTGGATGGCTTATAAAACGATTTATTTCGACACGTCGACGATGGGGAATTACAAGCATTTGGTCATTTCGCAAGAAGCGGTTTACAAACTCTTGGTCATTGCGGCGGCGGTGGTTATACTTTCCTTAGCAACCGGATTGTTTTTAAGCATTCGTAAAGCAAAGAAGAACAATGAAACCGTTTGGAACAGTGCGGCAAAACGTTTGTTTATCAATTTTATGATTCCAATGGTGACGGGCGGGTTTTTTATCTTGTTTTTGATTGAGAAAGAGATGTTAGGCTTGGTTGCTCCTTTGACATTATTGTTTTATGGCTTGGCGTGTGTCAATGCCAGCAAGTATACGTTAGGTGGTGTTCGGTATTTAGGGATAACCATGATTGTGTTGGGGTTACTTTCCACCTGGTTTCTTGGGTATGGTTTGTTGTTTTGGGCAATCGGTTTTGGGTTTTGCCATATTCTGTATGGTTCGGTAATGTACTTTAAATATGAACGAAAATAATTGCCCACTTCTTTAGCTATTGACGAGCCAAACCAAGTAAAATGAAAAACATCATTCAACATATAAACAAAGCTTTTGATCACCGGATTCGGTTGGGCATCATGTCGGTATTGATGGTGAACGAAAGTGCAGACTTTACTACGCTAAAAGAATTGTTAGGGGTGACTGATGGTAATTTAGCCTCCCATACTAAGGCGTTAGAAACAGAAGACTATATTTCTATTGAAAAACAGTTTATCGGAAGGAAACCTAATACAAGTTATCGGGCTACTCCCCTAGGCAAAGCCGCATTTAAAGAACATATTAATGCCTTGGAAAAACTAATACAAAAAAGTTAACCCCTTTTTTTTATCTATTAACTTTGAAAAGCAAAGTACTTTAAGTTATCATAATCTAAACAAACACTATGACTAAACAAACGTATGCCTCCGTTACCGGTAAATTGTCTACTCAAATTGCCATTGCTTCTTTTGGAATAGGAACCTTGTTGTTTTTACTTCATCAGTTGTTTCCCAAGGAAGAAATCATTTTTGTGAGTGGGTTTTTCTTCGTTCTTATCGCACTTTTTGTGAATGGCGTGGTTTTACTCAATTTGATTCATCACTTTATTTTTTTCAGAAACCATCGGGAGTATTTTGGGATAAAGATTTTGTTGGTGATGGCCAACCTTCCTATTGCGGCTCTCTTTTTTTATATCACTATCAATAGTATCAATTTGTTCACTTTTTAATTTTTAATTATTTATATCATGGAAAAACAAACCAATTTCTTTCAATCGAACACGGCCAAAATCATTATGGTTGGCTTATTGACCTTTATTTTATTAATTCCGCTGCAATTTGTGAAGAACCTTATCACGGAGCGAGCTGACCGACAAAAAGAGGTGGTTGCCGAAACCTCGGAAAAGTGGGGCGAACAAATTTACTTTTATGGTCCGATGTTGAAAATTCCGTATAAGACTCATGTGGAGACGAAGCTGTATGATCCGAAGACGAAGGAACACGTTAATTCGGTTACGACGGAACTGCATACGGCTTATTTCTTTCCGGAGGAGTTGAAGAATACGACTAAGGTGACGATGGTGAAGCCGTTGCAACGCAGTTTGTATAAATCGAATGTGTTTACGGCCGAGATGGCGTTTACGGGGAATTATATTACGCCCAACTTTAAGATTAACAATATTCCGAATGAGGATATTTTGTGGAACGAGGCTACGGTTGTTATCCGTACGACGAATTTGAAAAGTATTAAGAGTCAGGTGAATTTGAAACTGGGCGATTCGATGTATCGCTTTGAGCCTACGCAGCATATTCAAAACGATACGATGTCGACACTAGAGACGGGACTTGTTGACTTGCGTTCTTTACAACAAGATGCATCGATGGATTTTAAGTTTTCGATTAATTATAATGGTAGTAAGTTGATTCGGTTGGCACCTATTGGTAAAACGACTACTGCTCACATGACTTCGAACTGGCACTCCCCTAGTTTTATGGGTAACTTTTTACCTAACGACAAGCATAAGAAGATTAGTGCCGCCGGGTTTGAAGCCGATTGGGAAGTGTTGCATTTGAATCGTCCGTTTGCACAACAATCGTTTGATGTGTTGCCGAATGTGAAGGATTATGCGTTTGGTGTTGATTTTATTACTACCGTGGATGAGTATCAGCAGAATGAACGGGCGTCGAAGTATGGCTTTTTAGTGATTGGGTTGACGTTTTTAATTTTCTTTTTGATTCAGTCTATCAGTAAGATTTCGATTCATATTTTTCAGTATTCGATGATTGGGTTAGCGTTGTTGATGTTTTATACGTTGCTGATTTCGATTACGGAGCATAGTAGTTTTACGTTGGCTTATATTATTGCGGGGCTTTCAGTGATTGTGTTGATTTCGGTGTATTCGCTTTCGATTTTGAAGGATAGGAAGTTTCCGGTGTTTATCGGGGTTTCGCTTTCGGGGCTTTATGCGTTTATTTTTGTGATTATTCAAATGGAAGATTATGCGTTGCTAGTGGGTAGTGTTGGGTTGTTTTTGATTTTAGCTGCGGTGATGTATTTTTCGAGAAGGATTGATTGGGGGAATTAGGAAAGAAGCAAGAGGAAAGAAGCAAGAGGAAAAAATATAGAAAATAGAATATAGATTATAGAGTATGACCCTCGAAGTGTTTAGATTTCTTTGGGGGTTACTCGCTTAAAAAGTAGACTTTGAGGGCTGCTTTTTGGTTTGGTAGAAATGTAATCATTGTTTGTATTCTGTTTTTTTGAAGTTTTGTTTTTCGCTAAGAAGCTAAATAGTTAGGTGGGATTGAACGCGGATTAGATGGATTAAATGGATTTACGCGGATTTTTTATGGATATCGCGTTGCGATAAAGGGATTTTAGCGGATTGAAAGTAAGGCTAAACTCTTTTTTTAACATTAAGGGATTAAGTCGCTTCGCTCTTTTTTAGTAAGGGTTTTTGGTTTTTAAACCATTAAGAAATTAAGGTTCATTAAGTTTTGGTTGATAAGATTGGTTTTAGCCTCTTTTCTTTTCTTTTCTTTTCTTTTTGATAAAAAAATCAAGTCTTACTAGTGCAAGTATAGCATGGAATGAAAAAAGCAGCTTTGAGGGCTGCTTTTTGGTTTGGTAGAAATGTAATCATTGTTTGTATTCTGTTTTTTTGAAGTTTTGTTTTTCGC
>JAKLIC010000066.1 GCA_022709825.1 Bacteroidota bacterium
TATAGATTACTTTTGCCTCAACTATTTATTTGTTATGGATTTAGATTTAAGAGAAATTTTTACAGCCACAATGGTTTTATTTGCTGTTATTGATATAATAGGAAGCATTCCTATTATTATCGATTTACGCAATAAAGTTGGCCACATTCATTCTGAAAAAGCTTCAATTGTAGCTTGTATTATGATGATTGCATTTTTATTTGTGGGAGAAACTATTCTAAGTTTAATCGGAATTGATATCAATTCGTTTGCCGTAGCCGGTTCGTTTGTTCTTTTCTTTTTAGCATTGGAAATGATTTTAGGCATAAAATTGTACCGCGATGAACAAAATGAATCCACTTCAATTGTTCCTATCGCTTTTCCGTTGATTGCCGGAGCAGGAACGATGACAACTATTTTATCTATTCGAGCTGAATATCAAACCATAAACATTATAATTGCCATCATTTTAAATATTATTTTAGTTTATGGTGTTTTAAAATCATCTGCCAAGATTGAACGATTATTGACAAAAAATGGTTTGAGCGTCATACGAAAAGTCTTTGGTGTTGTCCTTTTAGCTATCGCTGTTAAATTATTTGCTGCTAATGTTAAAGGATTGTTCGAATAAATTGATTTTTAATACTTTTGTTTCTTTAAATCGTAACGATGAAACTGTTTACTTCTATTTTGTTGGTGTTGGCTTTTGGATTAATCATTTTCAACTTAACACAGTTAGATTATGGTAATCTTTTTGCACAAGAAAGTATGATTGCCTTGATTGGTATTGTAGCTGCTTTTTGTGCCATTTTGATTTTACTCATCTTTAGAATGTCAAAAACTATTGAAGACAAACTAAAAGACCAAGAATAAATGTTTGATTTACTTGTCATTGGTGGAGGAGTATCAGGGGTGTCTTGTTCCCTTTTGCTTGGTTCTGCTCAAAACAAGCCTTTTGCTTCGGATAAAAAAATCGGACTCATTGCCCATCAAAAAGCTTCCTCGCTTCAAGAAGCTTCGTTTAATAATGCTTACGGAATTTCTCCCGGAAAATTAGGGAGTGATCTTTTAAGTGAAAGTTTAGCTCATCTTCAATCAACCTATCCACATATTCAGCAAATTCCAAACGAAAAAGTAGTTAAAATTGATGGTGATGCCGGAAATTATTCCGTTACAACCAACAAAAACACGTACCAAACAAAATTAATTGTTATCGGCATTGGAGCCGGAAATCCTTTTACGATTGAAGGCTTGGAAGAATTTGTGATTCCACATCAAAAAATAAATCCGGAGAAAAACCGTATTCAACTTAAAAATAACGATCATTTAGTTAAAGACGGTATTTATGTTTGTGGAACTTTAGCCGGCTGGCGAAGTCAATTACCTATTGCGGCAGGAAGCGGAGCTGCAGTAGCGACAGACATTTTAACCTTGTGGAATGATGGAAATCATGTTCAGGTGCATGATAGCACTAAAGTGAAGTAGGTTTCTTTTGTCGGTTTCTAATTTATTGCTTCAAAACTTCCAAAATCATTGAATCCTTTTTTAACCTGATTTCAAAATATTTTTCTTCATCAAATAATTGTCTTGAAAATTCAGCTATGATGTAATGTTTGACCATTGCTTTATGACTACTTAATGAAAAGGTTACACCGCTTGATTTTAAATAATCCTGAAAACGTTGCACATATAAATCTGTTGTTTCCGCTTTTTTATAAAACGTTTCAAAAGAAATTCCTTCAAATTCAGTGCGGTTTTTGTCTATTTGTTCAAAAACAAAATAACTCACCACCCCCGATTGCATTAACATTTCCAAAGCTTCATCACCGTGCTTTCCTTGTAAAGGCACAAAAATATCCGGAATAATTCCACCGCCGCCATAAACTGTTCTCCCTTTGAGTGTTTTATATTTTAAGCTGTCGGCTACTTTAATGCTGTCTTTTTCATACAACTCACCATTATAAAAACGTTTTTCAAACTCGTTGAAATAATCTTCATTTCCTTCAACATAAGGTTTTTGGATTGAACGTCCGGAAGGGGTGTAATACCGAGCAACAGTTAATCGCACCGCAGAACCATCGCCTAGAGGCATTTCGCGTTGTACTAATCCTTTTCCAAAAGAGCGTCTGCCTACAATTAATCCGCGGTCATTATCCTGAATAGCCCCGGCCAAAATTTCTGAGGCTGAAGCGGAGTTTTCATTTATTAAAATGATGACTTTTCCATTTTCAAAAAGGCCATTATTGGTTGCTTTTGTTTTATCAACCCTTCCTTTTTTATTTTTGGTCGAAACAATAGGTGCATCCTCCACTAAAAAATCATCAGCAATTTGAACTGCTTGATCTAAATAACCTCCACCATTATCCCGAACATCTAAAACGATAGTTTTTGCTCCTTGTTTTTTTAGTTTTAGTAATCCTTTTCTATATTCCTGAAAAGTAGATTCTGCAAAACGATTAATTTTAATATAACCCGTTGTTGGGTTTATCATCAAGGAAACATCTACGCTTTTAATGGGGATGACATCTCGTTTTAGTTTAACGGTAAGCTTTTTATTTTCACTTTTTCGATAAACTGTCAAGGTAACTTCTGAACCTATTTCCCCTTTTAATTTAGAATATAAAGAGTCATTTGGTAGTTTTTTCCCAAAAAGCTTGTAATTGTCGGCAAATAAAATACGGTCTCCTGATTTGATACCGGCTTTTTCAGAGGGTCCACCGTTTAAGGGTTTAATAACTGTAATGGTATCTTTGTACATGTAGAAATTTACCCCAATTCCAACAAAATCACCCCGCATGGATTCTGATACTTGGTTTAATTCATTTTTGGTAATATAGACAGAATGAGGATCAAGTTTTTCAAGAATGCCATTAACCGTTAAATCTACTATGCTGTCGGTATCGACTTGGTCAACGTAATCCCGTTCAATAAAATCGATTAGTTTGTTCAGTTTACTTTTATAACTACCGGAATTGAAAGTCGTTTTATTTGAAAAATAATTGAGTTTTCCTCCAATCACAACACCTAATGCAATGGCAGAAAAGAGAACAATTGGCCAATATATTTTTTTTATTTTCACAGTTTATTTTTCGGCTAACGGAAAAAATAGTTATTCTAAATCTGTTATTAATTCTACTTCAACGCCGGCTTTTAATAAAAACTGTAATCCGCTGTCGTCTTTGTATCCTTCATGATAAACCACCCGTTTTATTCCGGATTGATGTATCAGTTTACTGCATTCCTTGCAGGGTGACAACGTAATATAGAGTGTTGCTCCTTCACAAGATTGAGTAGAACCGGCCACTTTTAAAATGGCATTGGCTTCAGCGTGTAAAACATACCATTTTGTCGTTCCGCTTTCCTCTTCACAACAGTTTTCAAATCCGGAAGGAGTACCATTATACCCATCTGAAATAATCATTCTTTCTCTCACAATGATGGCTCCTACTTGTTTGCGTTTGCAATAAGACAATCTACTCCATTCTTTCGCAATGCGAAGGTAGGCCTTGTCGTATTTATTTAATTTCTTTTTATTCATTTTTTAACAACTGTTGCAAGGAATTTATCTATTCCAAATTTCACTATTAATAATCATTGGCAACACAACACCTATCACAAAAGATGACATCACCAAGGTCCAATCCCGTTTTGAAAAACGGAAAGCTGTTTGAGTAACATAGGACAAAAGTAAAACAATAAAAACAACAATAAGCTGAGCTGCTTCAATTCCTAACGCAAATTCTAGTAAAGGCAGTAATTTTTCCGAACTATTTCCCGGTAAAATAGTTTTGAAATAATTCGAAAAGCCAAGCCCATGAATAATTCCGAAGAAGATAGTTATAAATGCAACAAAAGTGATGCTTTCTTTTTTTCCGGATTTGCCTGCCGTGAATAAGTCAAATAAAGCCACTATCAATATAGTAATCGGAATTAGAAACTCAACTAAATTAGCTTTAATCACAACCACTCCATAAACGGAAAGCAGTAATGCCAAGGTGTGCCCTAGCGTAAAAAGCGACACTAAAATCAAGACTCTTTTCCAATCTTTAAAGGCATAAGGAACCGTTAAAGCTATTAGAAACAATACATGGTCATAACCATTCCAATCCAAGACATGTTTGAGTCCAATCTCAAAATACAACCAAAATTCAGACATCGTATATTAATTTAAAATTTAGGGAATTCAAACTTACAATATATTTTGAAACGCTTCTCACAAAAACTTTAAAATTGATGTTTAGAGTGTACTTTTCCGCTAAATATTTTAAACAAATAGGCGGAAAAATTTGAAAATAGAATTATCTTTGTAGTATAGATAAACACAAAAATTATGTCATTTTCAGATTTATTTGATAGCGGTTTTAAAGAAAGAAATAAAGGTTATTTCTCTTCATTTGTTCGTATTGCACTTTCTGACAACGTCCTTACGGATGATGAAAAAAAATTCTTAGACCGTATTGCGTTAAAGTTGGATATCTCTCCGGAGGAATACCAGGAAATCCTTGAAAATCCGGCAAAATATCCTGTCGATCCACCGTATTTATACATTCAACGTTTAGAACGATTATATGATTTAGGCCGTATGGTTTATGCTGATCACGTTTTAGGGCCAAGACAAAAAGATATTTTAACTAGGTATGCTTTATATTTGGGTTTTACTCCCGTAAATGTAACCTATATTGTTGACAAAGCTCTCGCACTTTTAGTTCACACTGTTGACTTAGATACGTTCATTTTTGAAATGCAACACATGAATAAGTAAAGAAAAAGCCCTGAAATTCAGGGCTTTTTTATTCTATCTTTTTTATTTATACTTTTCCATAAACTCTTCTGCTTTCTCCACCATTTTTAAGCTTCCGCAAAAGAAGGGAACGCGTTGGTGTAATTCAGAAGGTTGAATTTCCATGATGCGACTATAACCGTCTGAAGCTCTGCCGCCGGATTGTTCTGCCAGGAAAGCCATTGGGTTACACTCATACAGTAAACGTAATTTCCCATTAGGTGCTTTTGAACTAGTTGGGTAAATATAAATACCACCTTTTATCATATTTCGGTGAAAATCGGAGACTAAACTTCCAATGTATCTCGAGGTGTAAGGTCTGTCTTCTTCTTCCAACTGACAGTATTTGATATAATCTTTTACCCCTTGTGGAAAATGAACATAATTGCCTTCGTTTATTGAATAAATAGTTCCTGTTTCAGCATATTTCATATTCGGATGTGAAAGATAAAATGTTCCGATAGCCGGGTTTAGTGTAAATCCATTTACGCCGTGTCCTGTAGTATACACCAACATGGTTGATGTTCCATAAATCACATAACCTGCAGCTACCTGATTAATTCCGGGTTGAAGAAAATCCTTTAAAGTTACCGGTGTGCCAATCGGTGTTATTCGTCGGAAAACAGAAAAAATAGTTCCCACCGAAACATTCACATCAATATTGGATGAGCCATCTAACGGATCCATTAATACTACATATTTGTTGTTATGACTGTTGTCGCTTCCGGCTACGGTGATAAAATCATCGTTTTCTTCCGAAGCAATTCCGCAAACAATTTCTCGATTAATAAGAGTTTGAATAAATACTTCATTGGCATAAACATCCAATTTTTGCTGGTCTTCCCCTTGAATATTTTGTTCACCGGCAGCTCCTACAATGTCAACTAATCCGGCTTTATTTACCTTATAGTTGACCACTTTTGCCGCCAAACGGATGGAATTAATGATTCTCGAAAGCTCTCCGGTTGAGTACTGAAATTCTTCTTGTTTTTCGATGATAAATTCACCGAGGGTTGTGTTTCTTTTTTCCATTACGAAAACGTTGTAGTTGTATTTGTGGCACAAATATCGAAATTTTTGTGATACGAATGATAATTAGTTTAAAATGAATTTAGAATTGTATTTTTGTTGAAATATTTTACCCGATGATTATCCGAAAAGGAACACCCAACGACATGCCTTCAGTGCTCGAATTAATAAAAGAATTGGCTATTTTTGAAAAAGAACCCGATGCTGTAGTTGTTACGGTGAATGATTTAGTACGGGATGGTTTCGGTGAAAAGCCCTTATTTTATTCGTATGTAGCAGAGGTAAAGGATGAAATTATTGGAATGGCTTTGTATTATTATCGCTATTCAACCTGGAAAGGCAAAACCATTCATTTAGAAGATTTGATTGTAAAAGAAAATCACCGTGGTTCAAGAGCAGGATTGGCTTTATACACTGCAATAATTGAACAAGGTAAAAAAGACTGTGTCCGACGAATCGAATGGAATGTATTGGATTGGAATTTACCGGCCATTCAGTTTTACGAAAAGTCAGGAGCAAAAGTATTGACTGATTGGCGTGTTGCCCATATGGATGAAGAAGGAATTAAGCGATTTTTGAATGATAAATAACGATATTTGAAATAAAGAAATTAATTGACCTGTTAACGCATGAAAATATTCAAATTTGGTGGAGCTTCCGTTAAGGATGCCGACGGTGTAAAAAACGTATTGTCTGTTTTAGAAAAAGTAGGCTATGAAGATGTCTTGTTAGTCATTTCCGCAATGGGAAAAACTACCAATGCCTTAGAAGTTGTGATTAAAAATTATTTCGACAAATCAGAAGCCTTGAATGCTTCTGTTCAAGAGGTTCGAAAATACCACAATCAGATATTGCTGGAACTTTTTGAAGACGACAAGCATCCTGTTTTTAAAGCCATCAATTCGCATTTTGAAGATTTGGATTATTTTTTAAGTCATAATAAATCGCCCAATTATAACTTTGTCTATGACCAAGTGGTGAGTTATGGTGAATTGGTTTCGACTACCATCGTGAGTCATTTTTTTAATTACAGTGGCCTAAAAAACAATTGGATTGATGTGCGTCAGTTCATAAAAACCGATGCGACTTACCGCGATGCTTTAGTGGATTGGGAACAAACGCAAAAGCTTATTTCAAAAGGGGTAAAGAAAAAAGCCTTAAACATCACACAAGGCTTTTTAGGTTCTGATGAAAACAACTTTACAACAACTTTAGGTCGAGAAGGATCCGATTACACAGCAGCCATATTTGCCTATTGTTTAAATGCCGAAAGTGTGACCATTTGGAAAGACGTTCCCGGCGTATTGAATGCCGATCCCCGTTATTTTGAAAATGCCATTTTGCTAAACCAGATTTCTTATCGGGAAGCGATTGAGTTAGCCTTTTACGGAGCGACTGTGATTCATCCCAAAACATTGCAACCCTTGCAACGCAAAGAAATTCCACTGTTTGTTAAGTCATTTGTGAATCCGCTGTTGCCGGGAACAAAAGTTTCAAAAGGAGCTGATTTAGAACCGCATACTTCCTGTTTTATTGTGAAGAAAAACCAGCTGTTGATTTCACTTTCTTCTATTGATTTTTCGTTTATCATGGAGGAAAACATCAGCGAGATTTTTGCCTTGTTTCATCACTATAAAATTAAAGTCAGTTTGATTCAGAATACCGCTATTAGTTTTTCTGTTTGTATAGAAGATAAATTTGGTCATTTCCCTGAGTTAAAAACGATACTTTCCAAAAAATTTAAAGTGTCGTATAATGAAAATGTATCGCTCTATACCATTCGTCATTTTACTGAAAAAGCCGCACAAATGGTAGAGCAAAACAAAACGGTTCTAGTGAAACAAATTAGTCGAGAGACGATGCAAGTGGTCACTAAGGAATGAGTTTTGTTTGATGTTTAAGACTATTCAAGCGTAAGCTTAATAGCATCAACTATTTCTTTCACATATAAATACTACTTTTGAGCTTTTAGAGTTATAGTATTTATGTTTAAAAAAACGGTTTTACTGGGTTTTCTA